>JBPEWW010000001.1:0-6387 GCA_052032275.1 Alteromonas sp.
CGGGAATGCCGCCCGCGCCAGCGCCCACGCTGTTTTCTTCCACAATCATTTCACTGCGCACGGCCGGCAGATCCGGGTTGTAACTGCGCTGGGTCTGTTCCATTGACGTGAAGTCCATGGACACATCAGCCTGGGCAGTATAATTACCGATGCCCAGTACCGGGATAAGTATAGAGTCAATTTTTTTCAGGTACTCGTCTTCCCGCTGACGCTCAATCTCATATTCTTTGCGAGCCCGGGCACTCATGGAATCCTGCGAGCCAGAATTCAGTAACCGCCCGTTGCTGTCGGTGACCGTGACTTTGGAGGGCTCCATCCCCTGCACCGCCGAGGCCACAATATCAATCACAGAGTCCACTTCTTCACCCTTGATCACCGCACCGCGTTTAGCGGTCAGGACCACAGTGGCAGACGCCTTCTTTTCCCGGCGGGCAAATACATTTTCCTTGGGCAGGGCCAGAAGCACGCGGGCTTTCTGTACACTGTCCATGGCCTCGATGGTCGCCGCGATCTGCTGTTCACGGGCATGCTTCAGGCGTTCCATTTCCAGGCGCTGGCTGACGCCAAAGCCCATGTCCTGCATGATAATGTCGGTACCCGAGGTGGGTTCACGGGACAGTCCCTGACGCGTCATACCCATACGGATATTCTGATATTCGTCTACGCGCACCAGCACCGTGTTACCTTCCAGCTGATAATCAATCTGATTGGCATCCAGGTAATCCAGGGTTTCGATGAGCTCCTGCGTTTCCATCTTGGCCAGCGGCCGATAGTCAGGCTCCTGCGCCCAAATCAGTATAAACACGGCGATAGCCACACAGATAACCAGTACGACCACCAGTGCCATCTGACGCATCATATCGGCACTGCCAAGCGTATCCATAAAGCCGGACTTGTTCTCCGGTTCGTTGTCTGTGCCACCTGCCTGGTCGGCAACGGCCAGGTTGGTACCTGTCGCTTCAGCCATACGTTACTCCACTTAAACCGGCATGTTCATGATTTGCTTGTACGCCTCTAATACCTTGTTGCGCACCTGCACCGTGGCTTCAAAGGCAATACCGGCTTTCTCTTTGGTCAGCATGACCTCAGCCAGGCTTAAATTGGGATCGCCCAGCTCAAAACGCTGCTGGGCATCTTTCGATTGCAGCTGCATGCTGTTGACGCCTTCCACCGCATTTTTCAGCATGTCTGAAAATTCGCTGGCGGAGGGGTTTTGTTTAATCAGCTCCTGAGGTTCGTTCGCCTGCAGACGAGTCTGCCCGATCATGCTTTGCATTTCCTGATACAAACTGTTGGCTTTAACGTCCATAATCTCTCCTGGGGGGATACAGTCAGATTCTTGGCTGACCCGATAACTTTGCAAGGGTTACAGCAAATAGCGCACCAACTTTAAAAAACCATATTGATCATAAAGTTACGAAGCATGCCAAAAAAATGACAGACCGGGCTGGCTAAATAGCCGGCGATGGTAATTGTCAGGCAGGCACATCAATTCCGCCGTGGCAAATAAGCGGCGTGTGCGCAGATAGCACGGCATTGGGCCCGTTGTGCGGGCGAAAAGGCGAGAAAAGTCGGCAGTGACTGGGCACGGCCGACTTCGTTACTTATGGGTCAGGCCGGGACGTTGATCCCGTCCTCACGCATTTTAGCGAGCTTATAGCGCAATGTCCGGGGGCTAATGCCCAGCTTTTCGGCAACGTCTTTACGTTTGCCGTTACACATTTGCAGCGTATCCAGAATGATCTGATGCTCCTGCTGCCGCAGTTCAGAGCCAAGCCGGCTGGCATCTTCCGACGGGTTGCTGTCTGGCGCATGACTGGCCAGCGAGGCCGCCATATCGATCATCAGATCAGAAGACTCAATGCATTGTTCTTCACAGAGAATAAGCGCGCGCTGCACCACATTCTCCAGTTCCCGCACGTTACCCGGCCAGTCGTACTGGGTAAGCTTATTCCGCGCGGCGGCGCTGAGCCGGATAGCGCCCAGCCCCTGCATTTGTGCATGGCGGTTTATCAGATGTTCCGCCAGGGGCACTATGTCGCCAGGACGCTGTGCCAGCGGGCGCCATACCATTGGAAACACATTCAGCCGGTAGTAGAGATCCTCGCGAAATTCGCCGGCGTCAACTGCCTGACGCAGATCGCGGTTACTGGTTGCGATCACCCTGACATTGAGCTGCACCATTTTCCGGCCACCTAAGCGCTCAACTTCGCGCTCCTGCAGGACCCGTAACAGCTTAGCCTGCAGGCTTAAATCCATTTCGGTAATTTCATCCAGTAACAAAGTCCCGTTCTGGGCTTGCTCAAACTTTCCCGGGCAGGCTTGTACTGCACCGGTGAAGGCGCCTTTCTCATAGCCAAACAGGGTCGCTTCCAGCATATTCTCAGGAATGGCAGCGCAGTTAATGGCAACAAACGGCTCCGGGGCACGGGCCGATTGGTCGTGAATATACCGTGACAGGACTTCTTTGCCTGAGCCACTGGGCCCCAGCACCATCACCGTCGCCTCTGATCGCGCCACTTTGCGGGCCAGCGTCAGCAACTCAATACTGGACGGATCGGCCACCACCGGCGTGCGACTCTCCACCTTCTGCGCCGGGGCGTAGCGTCCCACCAGGTTCAGCAGTACCTCGGGGGCAAACGGTTTGGAAAGGTAGTCAGTGGCCCCGTCACGCATGGCCTGCACTGCATCGTTGATGGTGGCAAACGCGGTCATCAGCAGCACTGGCATATTCGGGTATTTGCTTTTAATGGTTTTCAGCAGCGCCAGTCCGTTCATGCCCCCCATCTGAATGTCACTGACCACCAAATCCACCGGCTTGGCGGCCAGGGTGGTGATCGCTTCTTCGCCGCTGTCGACGGCAAGGACGTTATAGTTAGCCAACAGCAGGGTATCGATAAGCGCCTCGCGCAGACCGGCATCGTCTTCAACGATCAAAATAGTAGTTTTGTTCATGCGTGAACTCCTGAATTCGATTGCAGTTGACGGCCTGATTCAATATGGGCAGGCAACGATAACGTAAAGCATGCGCCCTGGTCGCTGAGGTTAGTAACGCCCAGCGTGCCTTTGTGGGCATTTACCACTGACTTCACCACCGCCAGGCCGAGACCGGTACCGTGGGTTTTGGTGGTAAAAAAGGGCTCAAAAATTTTATCTGCCAGCTCTGCTGATACGCCCGGCCCTTCGTCGCATACCGATAAGGTGATCTGGTTATCAACGCTAGTGGCCAGCACGCTGATTGTGCCGCCTTTGCCGGTAACCTGGCTGGCGTTATTGATAAGATTCAGCAGCGCGCCCTGCAGCGCGGTGAGATTACCGGTAAAGGTGGCGTTGGTATCAAACCCGACCATACGCAGCGACTGCCCGGCCTGCTGCACAATCGCCTGGCCGTTCGGGGTGACAGCTGCGGCTATATCGGATAGCGACAATGCCGCCACCACCTGCTCTTCACCTGACTTGGCAAACAGCAACATGTCATTCACCTGACTTTCTAACTCCTGCAGTCTGGCGGTAAGCTTATTGGCAAAGGTGTGACTGGCCTGCTCGCCCAGGCCTTTGCGGGTAAGGTTAGAGGCATACAGCATGGCTGCTGAGAGCGGTGTGCGAATTTGATGGGCCAGCGAGGCCACCATTTTGCCCAGCGACGACAGTCGCTGCATATGGCTGACACGCGCCTGCAGCTGCCGAGTTTCGGTTAAGTCGGTCAGCACGATAAGCTGTCCCGGCTCCCCTTCCAGCGGAGTAATGGAAAGCTTGACCCGGCGCCCGTCTGTTAACGACACCTCATGGCCATCATCTGCACGGGGCTTAAACGAGCGCTGAATAATGGTTCGCCAGACCTGGCCTTCCAGCGGCTCGCCTAACAGGTCCCGGGCCTGATCATTGGCCTGGCGGACAATACCGCGTCCATCCAGTACAATGACCCCGGCGGGCATCACCTTCAACAGGTGTTCAAGACGGCTGGCCTGCTGCCGCAGCGACACCAGTTCATCATCACTGGCATCGGCCACAGGGGCATTATCGAATGCCGCGTACATGGACGTGTGCGTATCAAAATCAGTGGTGGCGCTAACGCGACTATCGTATGCCATAGGTTCCTCGTCAAAAAGCAGACGGCTTGCTTATGGCATACTGAAAAGCATTTGTTGTGCCAAAAATTAACTATTTAATTTTCAGCAAGTTAGAGGGATTTTTTTTCTGATGGAGTAAACGTCAATAAGCCGACACTGGGGTTAGCAATGCGTTTCCCGCTGGATATCGTATTTACGCATTTTTTCCACCAGCGTGGTTCTGCGCATACCCAGCTTATCTGCGGCCCGCGCCACCACCCAGTCTTGCTGCTCAAGTGCCTGGCGGATGAGGTCGATTTCCAGTTCTGACAAATACTCTTTCAGGTTAACACCGGTTTCCGGTAACTGTGAGGGCGCTGCCTGCTCGGGCTCCGGCGCGGACTGGTCCGTCTCTGGATCTTCTGACGCTGCGGCTTCCGCAAAAATCGCATTGAACGCGTCCCGTTCGAGTAACTCTTCCGGGTAATCTGGCTGATAGGCTTCCACATCACCGTACTGGTACTTGGCAGGCAGATCCTGAACGTCCACCACCTGCCCGGGATACAGGATGCTTAAACGTTCGACCAGATTAGACAACTCGCGGACATTCCCGGCCCAGTCATGCTCCATAAGCGAACCGATGGCCTGTTCGGTGAACCGTACGCCGTCAACGCCGTCTCCCTGAATACGGCTGTTCAGCTCTTGTAGCAGCAACGGAATATCGTCACGACGATCCCGCAGAGCCGGACTGTCGATGGGAAACACATTCAGCCGGTAGAAGAGATCTTCGCGAAACTTCTCTTCATTGATCATGGCTTCCAGGTTACGGTGCGTTGCGGCGATGATGCGCACGTTACACTGCATGGGCTTGCTGCCACCGACCCGTTCGAACATGCGCTCCTGCAAAACCCGCAGCAGCTTTACCTGCATTTGCATCGGCATGTCACCGATTTCATCGAGAAACAGGGTACCGCCTTCGGCAAGTTCAAAACGCCCTTTTCTGGCGCTGATCGCACCGGTGAAGGCGCCTTTCTCGTGCCCAAACAGCTCACTTTCCAACAGCTCCCCGGGAATAGCGCCACAGTTTACCGGAATAAATGGTCCGTCTTTGCGGGCAGATAAAAAGTGTACGTTGCGGGCCACCACTTCTTTACCTGTACCAGATTCGCCCAGAATAAGTACCGTGGCATCGGTTGGCGCAACCTGCTCGACCATTTTACGCACAAACTGGATTTGTTCACTTTTGCCCACCAGGCTTCTGAACAAACGGGTCTTTGCCCCGCCTGATCGCACCGCGCCTGGCTTCTGCCGGGCGTATTCCTGACAGCGGTGAATTGACTGCGTCAGCACTGCATAGGTGAGTGGCAGTGTGATCACGCTAACCAGATTGCAATCGGATTTTGCACGGCCGTCGCCGTCCTGCAGGCCGACAAACGGCACATGGGGAAACTGACTGATAAGGGCCTGGGCGGCACGGACATTAGCAAAATCGATCAGCACAGCATCTACCGAATGCGAGCGCAGATAGTCAGCGCAGGTTGCGAATGACGCATGCTGACTGGGCTCTCCCAGAAAGGTGATGATAGTTTCTAAGCTGTGTATTAGGTCGCCGTTATCACTAACGAGCAAAATATCCTTCATCCAGTCCCCGACTACGCGTTTTTATTATTAACAGTCTAGCGCATTTGCAGATTGTAACGGTAAAAGATACTGGCGCAACTGCTGATTCCTGAATTCAGGCAATAAAAAAAGCAGGTTTCCCTGCTTTTGTGTAAACGGCTGATGCTTAATTAAGCAATGCGAGTACCTGACCCTGCTGTTGGTTGGCCTGAGCCTGCACCGTCAGTGCTGCCTGCCCCTGCACATCATTGGCCACACTCTCAGACACGGTCTGGGCGTAATCGGTATCGGCAATGCGGCTGCGTGCAGCGGCCGCATTCACATCGCTTTGCGACAGATTACGGGCGGTGCTTTCAAACTGACTCTGGGCTGCGCCCAGGTCCGCACGGGCGCCGCCGACGGTTTCTATTGCCGCATCTGCAGCGCTGAGCGCGTCGCTGACACTGGTGCCAGCGGTCAGGTCAATACTCATTACGCCGGCAAGCTGACTGCCGATATCCTGCGTGGCTACATCAATTTGCTGGCCATTGTTCGCCCCCACCTGAAAGCTCAGCGCGCCGTCTTCAGAGAGCAGTGGCTTCCCGGCGAAATTGGTTTGCTCAATGGTTTGCGAAATATTGTCCTGCAGCTGAGAAATTTCAGACTGAATGGCCTGTTTATCACTGTCGCTGAGGATGCCGTTACCGGCCTGAATGGTTAGCTCGCGGATGCGGCTGAC
>JBPEWW010000010.1:0-1781 GCA_052032275.1 Alteromonas sp.
GTTACTCATCAGTGGCTGTGGCCTGGTGCTGCTGTGGTTGCCGCGGCTACTCAACGGGATCCGGCAGCTGGTTTCGGACCGGTTACCGCTGGCGCAGTGGAGCCTCGCCAGTGCCTGTGAGCTTTCGCAGCGAACCCGCTTATCCGTGTGCGCTTTTTTTATTGCGCTTACCGCCAATACCGGCATGAATGTAATGACAGACAGTTTTCGTCAGGCCACTGCTGACTGGCTGAGCCAGCGACTGGTTGCCCCCCTTTACACCTATAGCGATGCGCTGCCGGATGCACAGGGCAAACCACCGGGCGCCAGCTTGTACCCCGGGTATCGTCAGCGCCTGACGCTTGAGCAGGGAACCGTGGTGGCACGGGCGTATTATCCACAGCCCCCCTTCCTGGAGGCGATGGTGTTTGACACGACCCTGGCGACCCCCTGGTCCGCTTTCCGTTCCGGGCAGGGAGTATTCGTCAGCCAGCAGCTGGCTTTCCGGCACGGCGTTAAGCTGGGTGACACCCTGACTCTCGCCCACCCGGACCTGGCCACCCGTGATCCTCTGAAGGTGGTGGCCATTTACCCCGATTACGGCAACCCGGAAAGCCAGTTGCTGTTGCCGCCTGAGGCGTTTGTCGCCAAATCCGCACAATTTGCCAGTGTCATCGCCGTCATACCCGGCGCTGATGACAGCCAGGCCAGTGCAGTCACAGCCTGGCTGTCCGCCGGGCAGGACAATGTGCGTATTTATGACCGCGAGCAACTTATTCGCCTGTCTATGCAAACCTTTGATGACACCTTTGTTGTCACTGATGCCCTGAATATTGCAACGCTGCTGGTCGCCGGCCTGTCATTTTTGCTCTCTGTCAGCCTGCTTACGATGGACAATCAGCCGCAGTTTTCTCTGCTCCGCAGTCTGGGCGTATCAGCAGGCGCGCTGAAGCGGGCGCTCAGCGCGCAATACTTACTCCTTTGCCTGGGCACTATTGGCATAGCCCTGCCGTTCGGTATCGTGCTGGCCTGGACATTCATCGAGCGGGTTAACCGGTTCGCGTTTGCCTGGGTCTACCCGCTGAAGGTAGAGCTGGCAGTGTTATTTGCCAGTGCCCTGGGCAGCCTGCTGGTGGTCAGCCTGTTTCTGCTTATTCCCATTGGCCGGCTAAACGCCCGCGCCGATTTACGACATGCGGCGCCGTTATGATGGGACGTCTGCTCATCGTACTGTGTATCCTCACGGGATGCTCACAAGATAATCAGACGGTAGCGCCACGCAACAGTCTGTTCGCCGGTGCCAGCAACGCCAGCCCGGCACCAGTCACACCAGACAGAACCCCGGAGTTGCCCGCCGATCACCGCAGTCACGATGCCTACCAGCTGGAATGGTGGTATCTCACGCTGGTTCTTAGCGATGCTCAGGGAACGCCTTATGCCGCACAGTTTACGTTATTTCGCTTCACCACCGGCCCCCACGCTTCCGACTGGAGTTCAGAGCAAACCTACATGGCGCATGTCAGTGTGCACTCAACACGTCAGCATTGGTTTAACGAGCGCTTTGCCCGCGGCGGGGTAGGCAACGCAGGTATAGAGCCGCAGCCGTTTGTGGCGTTTATGGATGACTGGCGCTGGCAGGCCACCGGTGAGGAGCTGTTTCCGTCAACCCTTTCCTTCTCACCCGCAGCCGGCGTCCACCTGAATCTGAACCTGACTCAGCACGGTCCCTATGTCATGCATGGTGACGAGGGATACAGTGAAAAGTCTGCAGACGGACGCTTTCGTTCTTACTATTACAGCCA
>JBPEWW010000100.1:0-5392 GCA_052032275.1 Alteromonas sp.
CCACCAAGTGGTTGCGCCGGCTGGTGGCAGACTTCGCCGCTGCACAGGGCGATGGTATTGAAACGGCGTTCCCGGGGATGGCCAGGGATAAACAACTGATCATTCAGCAGCTGGCAACCGAACATAACCTGCTGGCATCGGCCGGCTCAGATTTTCATTTTCCGTCCCGCTGGACAGAGCTGGGAAAAAATCTCGGTATTTCCTCATCATTGACGCCAATATGGCATAATTGGTCGCAACTTGACGCAACACAACAGGAAGGCGCATGAGCCAGTTTTTTTATATTCATCCGGACAACCCCCAGCCGCGCCTGTTAAAGCAGGCATGTGAACTTATCCGGCAGGGCGAGGTGGTGGTGTACCCAACCGACTCCGGCTATGCCATCGGCTGCCAGATGGAAGATAAAAAGGCGCTGGATCAGTTATGCCGGGTACGCCAGATTGGTAAAGATCATAACTTTACGCTGATGTGTCGGGACATGTCCGAACTGTCGGTGTACGCCAAGGTCGACAACGTGGCCTTCCGGCAGATAAAAAACAATACGCCGGGGCCTTACACCTTTGTACTGAAGGCCACCCGCGAGGTACCACGCCGTTTACAGAACCCGAAACGTAAAACCATCGGGATCCGGGTACCCGATAACGTCATCGCCCTGCAACTCCTGGAAACGCTAGGGGAGCCGATCATGTCCACCTCATTAATTCTGCCAGGCAGTCAGCTGGCAGAATCTGATCCGGACGTGATCCGCGACCAGCTGGAAAAGCAGGTCGGGTTAATCATTCACGGCGGGTATCTGGGCGAACAGCCGACCACCGTGGTAGACCTGTCTGAAGGCGTGGCCACCATCGTCAGAGAAGGTGCCGGAGACCCGTCAGTGTTCTTATGAACGACTCAGTCCGGGCGCCTGTGCGCGAGCCCACTCCGCAAGTCACGCAGCCTGTTCAGCAACCGCTGCCGCTGGCGTTCATTAATGGCGAGGCGGTCATTGAAAAACCGCAGGATCTGTATATTCCGCCCGACGCCCTGGAAGTCATTCTGGAAAGTTTTGAAGGCCCGCTGGATCTGCTTTTGTATCTGATCCGCAAGCAAAAATTCGATATTACGACGCTGCCCATTGCCGATGTGACCCGTCAGTATATGGAGTACGTGGACCTGATGCGGGAGCTCAGGCTGGAGCTGGCCGCAGAGTATTTGCTGATGGCCGCCATTCTGGCAGAAATAAAATCCCGGTTGCTGCTGCCGAAACGCAGCAGCGACGACGAAGACGAAGACGACCCCCGCGCCGAACTGATCCGCCGTTTGCGGGAATATGAAGTGGTAAAGCAGGCCGCAGAAGAGCTTGATGCGCAGCCCCGTCTCGACCGGGATGTGTTTACCGTGAACGTAAGCAAGGCGGAGTCGGTGTCGGCCATCCGGGTTGAGCCGGACGTCAGTATTCAGGAGCTGGTGCTGGCATTCAGTCAGGCCATGAAGCGGGCAGAGGCCTTCGAACACCATACCATCGCCAAAGAGGCACTGAGCACCCGGGAGCGTATGAGCATGATCCTGGCCACTGTGTCGCGGCATGAATACACGCCACTGGATGGGTTGTTCGCTGCCGAAGAAGGCAAAGCCGGGGTGATAGTGTCGTTTCTGGCCATTCTGGAATTGGTGAAAGAGCACCTGCTAGTGTGTGTTCAGGCGGGGCCGTATGCGCGGATCCATGTTAAACTAGGCAGTCATGAAGAAGATCAATAAGACCCAGCTGAAACAGCTGGTGGAGGCTGCGTTATTTGTGGCCGACAAGCCGCTGACCATGCAGCAGCTCAAAGAGACCGTATTGTCAGACTTCAGCGTGTCTGATCGCGCCTTACGGGGCGTGCTCGATGAACTCATTCTCGATTATCAGCCCCGCGGTGTGCAGCTCACTAAAGTGGCCAGTGGTTACCGTTTCCAGTCGCTGGACAGCCTGAGTCCGTGGCTGAGTAATCTGTGGCAGGAAACGGCACCCCGCTATTCGCGTGCCATGCTGGAAACCCTGGCCTTAATTGCTTATCGCCAGCCAATTACCCGCGGCGAAATTGAGCAGGTACGTGGCGTGGCAGTGAGCAGTAATATCATTAAAACCCTTACAGAGCGGGAGTGGATAAAGGCGGTGGGGCACAAAGACGTCCCCGGCCGGCCAGCGTTGTATGCCACCACCAAGGCATTCCTGGACTATTTCTCGCTCACTTCTCTGGGCGAGCTGCCCAGTGCTGACGCTTTCGACACCGTGTTGGAAGAGTTGGATCAGACTGACAGCACGACAGAATCACACGCGGCGGCGCCGGCTGAGGCCCGCGCCGCCAGTAAACACAACGAAACAAAGAGTGTAACGACGAATGACTGAAAAGTTACAGAAGGTGTTGGCTAACCAGGGACTGGGCTCACGCCGCGAAATGGAACGTTGGATTGAACAGGGCAGAGTCTCTGTTAATGGCGCTATTGCGACCCTGGGTGACCGGGTGGATGGCAGTGCGCAAATTCGGGTGGACGGTCACCTGCTATCCCGTCAGACTGAAAAGCCCGTATGCCGGGTGCTGATGTATAACAAACCTGAGGGTGAGCTATGTAGCCGCAACGATCCGGAAGGGCGACCGACGGTATTTGAGCGTCTGCCGGCCATTCGGCTGGGGCGCTGGATTTCGGTTGGTCGCCTGGATATCAATACCTCAGGCCTGCTGCTATTTACCAACGATGGCGAACTGGCTAACCGCCTGATGCACCCGAAATGCCAGGTTGAACGGGAATACTCAGTGCGCGTGTTTGGGGATGTGTCCGCGCAAACGCTAACGAAATTACGCAACGGCGTGGAGCTGGACGACGGGCCTGCCCGGTTTACGTCTGTCTCCCCCCGTCCCAGTGACGAAGACAGTATGAACCGGTGGTTCAATGTCACGCTGGAAGAAGGGCGCAACCGTGAGGTACGCCGGTTATGGGAGTCACAGGAGGTGCAGGTCAGCCGTCTGATCCGGTTACGCTATGGTCCCATCGAATTGCAAAAGCGTTTGCCGCAGGGGGCCTGGGTAGAATTGCCGCTGGCGCAGGTCAATGAATTGCGTCAGCTGGTCCAGCTGGATGATGAAACCCAGTCACTGGTAGATGCCCGTCAGTCAAAACTGGATCACGCGCGCCTGAGCCGGATGCGCCGGTCGGTGAAAAAGCACCGGGTACGCAAGGCGCAAAAGCCCCCCCGTAAATAGTTTATCGCATATCGCCCGCCGCCAGTGCGGGCGTCCGCTCGTTTGTTCAGTCGCGCGAATGCGCGTGGCAGGGAGCACCAATGTGCGGGTAGGTTTTAAACGTCTGCGCGAGTAAGGTGTGCTTATTGCGCCCGATAAACTGATTGAACTGCTGGATTATCTCAGGGTGGTGCAAGGTTGACATGCGATAACTGATAGTCGGGCTGTTTACGGTTGCCAGCGGCGCTACCAGTTCCGGCGACAGGGACAGAGATTTCAATTGGTAGTGAATACTGGCCAAATCTAAATCCAGGCCGGTCACCATGTCGTTCAGTAACATACGTGTGAGCACTTTGATGGAGCGATCCGGTACCAGTCTGACGGCCCCGGATTCCAGCTTCTGATTCCAGTAACTGGAAGGCATAAAGCCTAACAATGTGCCAATGCGGGTCACCTTGTCCGGGGAAATATCACGGTTCTCTGCTTTCACAACCAAGACTTCGCACAGATCTAAAAAGGGCGTGGAATAAATGAGTGACGGCTGACTGGTCAGTGACCAGCGTGGGTTATCGGGCACTCTGAAGTCAATGCGGCCGGTATCATACCAACTGTTAAAACGCTGAATTGGCAGCGGGATATATTCGAATTTCACACCGCTCTGTGCTGCGAACGCGTCCAGTACTTGTTTCACTGCACCACGGGGAGGGGCGTGCAAAAAATCCATGACCGGATAATAGCTAACGTCTTCTACGCCCACGCGGTATACGCGTTCGTTTGACGCGCTGACGGTCAGCGGTATCAGCCACAGGCCAAGCAGAACACTCAATAACAGGCATTTGTTCACTGCAATACCTAGTCATACTACAAGTCGTTCTTTTAGCATAGCGGCAACGGCCAGAAACGCCAGCAAATAATGCGGCGGCCCGCGCCGATCTTATCCTCCGACGCCCGCGTATGCACTACCTCACAGCCAGCAATGCTGGCATCGCCAAATTTATTTAGCTAACAGAAGGAGTGACCATGAAGGATATGCCACAGCTTGGCGTCGGCACATTCAGACTGGAAGGCGACACTGCCCGCCAGTCAGTGCGCGATGCACTGGATATCGGCTTTACTCATATTGATACAGCACAGTTTTATGGCAACGAAGAACACGTCGGCGATGCCTTACAAACCTCGGGCGTGGATCGTGCCGATGTTTTCGTCACCACCAAGGTCTGGTGGGAATCGCTGGGCGCCAGCGACTTCATACCCAGTGTGCATGAAAGTTTGTCGAAACTTAAGCTGGAGCATCTCGACCTGTTACTCATCCACTGGCCGTATCCGGGGGATGATATCCCCATGAAGGAGTACCTGGAACTGCTGGCGCAGGCGAAAGACGAAGGCTTAACCCGCCATATCGGGGTCAGCAACTTTACCATTGCCCAGTTACGCGAGGCGGTATCGATCCTCGGCAAGGGCGAAATCCTCACGAATCAGATTGAATTGCACCCGTTTATGCAAAACCGGCAGGTAGTGGAAGCCTGTCACGATCTGGGGATCAGCGTAACGGCTTATATGCCGTTTGCGGTCGGAAAGGTGATGAGCAATGAGGTGCTAAAAAATATTGCCGCTGAGCATAACGCGACCCCCGCCCAGGTGGTGCTGGCCTGGATGGACAAAAAAGGCATTCACACCATTCCGTCCTCCACCAATAAAGATCACCTGCAGGATAACTTTGATTACACCCACGTTACCCTGTCTGACCAGGACATGGCGCTGATTGATAATCTGGATAATGGCGATCGCATCGTCGACCCGGACTTTGCTCCTGACTGGGATTAACCTGATGACAAGGGCGCTGCGCGCCCTTGTGCGTTAGCGCGGTACAGCTAGCCTGAGCTCGTTGCAGAGGGGGCCCAGCTGACTGCGTGTCAGGCCGGCGGGCAGTGCATGCAGCCGGGTATCGGCCAGCTCTTCAATCACTTCCGGCCGGGCCTGCATAACTGACTTAATCCAGGGCGTAAATGCCGACACCCGCGTGAAAATATCGCGCACGCCATACAAGCCCGCACCTTCCCCCTGGAAGCGTGAGCTTATACCTACCACGTGAAACCCGTTGTCGTCAGCGATATATGCCGGCCCACCCCTGTCGCCGTCACCTGTGACGCCTTCACGGGGCAGGGCACGCTGGCCTTCATCAAAGAACACCG
>JBPEWW010000101.1:0-4946 GCA_052032275.1 Alteromonas sp.
CCTGTACCCGAACGCAGCGGCCATGCTGCCGCTGGCTGAGTATCTTTGTCAGCAAGGCGAGACCGTCCCGGCGGATGACGTTGAACCGGTCTACCTGCGCGATAAGGTCACCTGGAAAAAACTGCCGGGCAGAGAGTGATAATAAGGGCACGAAAATTGCCTTTCAATTTGTTTGTCAGAAGAGAATTAACTAGCTCCGTTAACCGCGCATGATTATAAATACATCGTTTTCGGTATCATCTGCAGATCAACCGCAAAGTCGCCATCCCCGGGCCGGGGCGGCGCCGGCGGTGGAGTCTGCCACCGATAAACCGCAGCCGGTTAATCCGGGTCAGTTTGTTCTTAAATCCCCCCAGAGCGCGCAGGACTTTGAGCAGGCCCGTCAGTACCAACAATTCATCCGCGAAGACAATAATGCGCAGAGTCGCACTGCCATCGCGTCGTATACCGCCCTTGAAAAAGCCAGTCAGCGCGACAACATTCGTGAAATGTTCGGCGTAGATCTTTACGCCTGAGCCGCGGGGCTGCTAGTCTGGATTACATCTGTTCGCAGGGCTGTGGGGCAGGGCACTTACAGACTCCACTATCACCACGGGCTAGCCTGCCAGATACTGGCTGTAAGGGAATTCAGCTAAGGTTCAGGCTGACGTGTAATACTCAGTATATAGTCGTGTAACTAAGTTAGGACAACTGCATGTTAATCAGAATTATGACTCTTTTGGCGGTACTGACAATGACCGGATGCGCCATTGTGCCAGATGCCATTGATGTGAAAGATGATACTTCGCTGGTTAGCTACACCAGGGCGGTGACCAGTGGTAATGCGCAGCTGGGTGAGCCCGCGCGCTGGGGTGGCGTGATCGTAGGCGTTGAAAACAAGCCGCAAAAAACCTTCGTGGAGGTGGTGCACTTTCCTCTCAATCACTATGGCAAGCCAAATACCTCAGCGGAAACCGTAGGACGCTTTAAAGTGCTCATTGACGGGTTTGTCGACCCCATTTCTTTTGAAGAGGGCAGAACCGTGACGTTTGTGGGCAGCGTGGGAAGCCCCACCGCGGGGATGGTGGGCGAACAGCCTTATATGTATCCTACCCTGAATGCGCAGGATTATCATTTGTGGCGCAAAGAAGTGGCCTATGATGTCTCGGGTATCTACTTTAACTATCACACTGGCTGGTATTCGCCTTATATGTCGCCTTACTTTCATCCCAGCTGGCGGTTTCATCGCTCACGGGTACGGGTGATTGAGCGGGGAAGTGCGCCACCGAAGTCCAACATCGGCGGCTCAGACAGACAATCGCAGCCGGTTCGCACATATAATGATCCTTCTCCGTCTCCCAGACGGAATAACCGGAAGAAAGTGGAATACTAGCGGCAAGCATGCGCCAGGCAGGCGGCAAGGCGTTGCCGCTTTAGCAAAAGGAAGCGACACGTATGCTGGAAACTGAATTTCATGCCGGCCCGGTTGTGCTAACCGGGCTGGATAACCAGGGCACTGGCACCGTGGTGCTGGGTCTGCATGGGTATTTAGACAACGCCGAGAGCCTGCGTCCGCTGGCTCCCTACCTTCAACAACAGCACTTTATTGCCCTGGATTTGGCGGGGCATGGCCACGCCAGCCATCGCCCGCAAGGGGCCCATTACAATCAAATAGACTACATTCAGGACTTATTTGCCCTCATCGAGCAGCAAAACTGGCAGCAGGTGGTGCTGTTAGGGCACTCCATGGGGGGGATTCTGGCAACCCTGTATGCTGGCCTCTTTCCTGAGAAGGTGAAAGGGGTAATTAGCCTGGATGCCTGTGGGCCGCTCACTCAGTCAGAAGACACTACCGCACAGCAGATGCGGGAGTCGGTACTTAGTCGCTATGAAAAAAGTCGTAACCGGTTACGTACGGTGGACCTGGACAGTGCAGTCAAAGCACGCTGCAAGGTGTCTGATATTGCTGCTGAACACGCGCGCGCTATACTGGCGCGTAACCTGACCCAGGATGCGGGTGGCCATGGGTTCTGGGCCAGCGATCCGCGGCTGCGTACCCGCTCCACTGTTCGCTTAACCGAGCCCCAGGCCAGGGATATTATGCAACACATCACCTGCCCGGTATTGTTCACCAGCGCCAGTCATAGCTTTAAAAAAGTCTCAACCGTATACGCCAGTCGACGTGACTGGTTTGCCAACAGCCGCATTGAGCATTTCGATGGCGGTCATCATGTGCATATGGAAAAACCTGATCTGATTGGTCCGGTCATCCGCGATTTTGTTGAGCAGTTGTAAACTGCGCCGTTTATTTTTATTGCTGCATCCTATACTATTCGCAAGATATCAGACCAGTTTGCGAAGATGTGCCTGTAAAAGGCCGGAGCGCGTCTTCGGGCATTATAATAATAACGGAAGGAGACTTTGGTGGATAAAACCTGGCTCAAGCATTATGACCCTCGCGTTTCCGCTGAGATAGATCCCGATCGGTACAGCTCAATTGTGGATATTTTTGAGCAATCGATAAAAACCTATCGTGACAAGGTGGCCTACATAAATATGGGCCAGTCAATGACATTTGGTGAGCTGGACGCGCAGTCTGCGCAATTTGCTGCTTACCTGCAAGACTCAGGCCTCGAGCGCGGCGATGCCGTGGCCATTATGATGCCCAACTTACTGCAGTATCCGGTGGCCATGTTCGGCATTCTCCGCGCCGGCATGGTGGTGGTAAATGTGAACCCCCTGTATACCGCCCGGGAATTAAAGCATCAGTTGGTAGATTCAAATGCCAAGGCCATTGTCATTGTAGAGAACTTCGCCTGCACGCTGGAAAAAGTGCTGCCTGATACGAATGTCGAGCACGTTTTGCTTACTTCGCTGGGTGACATGTTGCCCGCGCCAAAACGCTGGATTGTCAATTTCGTGGTTAAACACGTGAAGAAGATGGTACCGGCTTATTCTTTACCCGATGCTACACCGTTGATGGCGGCGATTAAAGACGGTAAGTCGCTGACCTATACCCGTCCGGACATTCACAATGATGAACTGGCATTTCTTCAGTACACCGGGGGCACTACGGGCGTATCGAAGGGCGCGATGCTGACTCACCGAAACATGATTGCCAACCTGGAGCAGGTTTCCGGTATTCTGGAAACCGTGATTGAGCCGGGTAAAGATTTCGTGGTCACGGCACTGCCGCTTTACCATATCTTTGCCTTGCTGGCGAACTGCCTGTTATTTGTGAAATATGGCTGTCGCAACCTGCTGATTACCAATCCCCGGGATATGCCGGCATTTGTCGATGAACTGAGTAAATATCCGTTCACCATTTTACCCGGTGTAAACACGCTGTTTAACGGCCTGTTAAATACACCCGGATTCAGTGAGCTTGATTTTTCTAATTTTAAATTTGGTTTAGGCGGTGGCATGGCCGTGCAGCGGCCGGTGGCCGAAAAATGGCAGAAAGTCACCGGTACGGTGTTACTGGAAGGCTATGGGCTGACGGAATGCTCGCCGGTAGTGACGGTGAATCCACCGCAAATTGAAGCCTACAAAGGCGCGATCGGCATGCCGGTGCCTTCAACAGACATTATGTTGCTGGACGAAGAGGGCAAGGAAGTCGGCAAAGGCGAGCCAGGAGAAATGTGGGTGAAGGGGCCACAGGTGATGAAGGGATATCTCAACCGCGCAGAGTCGACCGACGAAATACTCAAAGACGGCTGGCTGGCCACCGGTGACATCGCAACCGTGGATGAGGAAGGTTATTTCTATATTGTTGACCGTAAAAAAGATATGATCCTGGTATCTGGTTTCAACGTGTTTCCGAATGAAATCGAAGAAGTTGCCGCGATGCACGACGATGTCATTGAGGCGGCCGCGGTCGGTGTTCCTCACGCAGTGAGCGGTGAAGTAGTAAAACTGTTCGTGGTTCGGAAAGACGAGGCGCTCACCGAAGAAGCAGTGATTACCCATTGCCGGGCTCATCTGACCGGGTACAAAGTACCCAAACAGGTGGTTTTTAAAGATGATCTGCCAAAAACCAATGTTGGAAAAATTTTACGTCGCGAGCTCCGTGATTAAGGGCTGACGCTAACCCGGGAGAAAGATATCAGCCGGCGCATTGCCGGCTGTTTGCGTACTATGGACTATGTATTAATCACCACCAACAATGATCTGGCAGAAGTGTGCGCGCGCGCACAGCGCTACCAGGCAGTGGCACTGGACACTGAATTTGTGCGAACCCGCACACTGACCCCCAAGCTTGGTCTTATCCAACTCTATGACGGTCACCAGCTGGTACTCATTGATCCGCTGACTATTTCCGATTTCCGCCCCTTCGTGCACTTACTGGAAAATCCGGACGTGACCAAGGTGCTGCATTCCTGCTCCGAAGACTTAGAAACCTTTCTCAGCTTTTTTGGTGTGCTGCCTGCGCCGGTTTTCGATACGCAGTTCGCAGCCAGTATACTGGGGCTGGGCGCCACCCTTGGCTATGCCAAGCTGGTTGAAGAGTTATGCGGTACGTCGCTGGATAAAGGCGAGTCGCGCACCGACTGGCTGGCGCGCCCGCTGAGTGACAGTCAGCTGGCATATGCCGCCAATGATGTCCTGTATCTGTTGCCAGCCTATGAGCAACTGAACAATATGATCATTGACCGGGGTAAGCGCCACTGGGTGCTCGATGAAGTGGCGCAGCTGGGAGTGAAAAAACAAGCCACTATGCCGGTGGAGTATGCCTATATCGGCATTAAAAATAACTGGCGACTGAACAGTGAACAGCTGTATGTCCTCAAAGCACTGGCTGGCTGGCGGCTGGCAAAGGCGCGGGAAAAAGATTTGGCTCTGAATTTTGTGTTTAAAGAAATTCACCTGTTTGAGGTTGCGCTCAAGCTGCCGGAGTCGCGCAGTGCATTAGCGAAAGTGGAAGGGATTAGCCCGCCCACGTTTCGTCGCTATGGCGAGGTGGTGAC
>JBPEWW010000102.1:0-17622 GCA_052032275.1 Alteromonas sp.
AATTTCAGAGTATCGCAAAGGAAGGCCGCTGGCTAACCCTTATTTGCTCTGCGAACTGCCTGATTTTACAGCGTTCCGGTCTGCCTGCGACAGGGTGACACAACTTCATACAGTTTCGCCGATGGATGACGTTGCAGAGGCCGCTGATTGCAGCTTTACTTATGAAAAAGCAACAGAGATAAATTATGCCTTTACCACTCTTGTGGCTGGGTGCGGGGTTAGCCGCCGCGTATGCCGGCAGTCAGCTGGTTCGTGAACAGCTTAAAGAAGACGGGCATATCCGCCACTTTCCGGGCGAACACGCCACGCCGGTGATGCCTGTTGATGGTGCGCTGGTCTGCTGTGGAATTTACGGTTTATTCCAGCACACGGGGATCTGGCTGGACGGCAATATTATAGAGCTGAAAGGCAACGGACTGGTAAGGGGGATCTCACCCGCCCGGTTTCTGCAAAATCGCTCGGGCGAACGCATTTATATTGCCTGTGACAGTGGTCATCGCCCGCTGGTGGAGGCCGGCACGGTGGCGCGGGCGCTGGGCCGTTTATACAGCTACTCAGACTACGATGTGGTGCATAACAACTGTCATCGCTTCGTCTACGAGATGATAACCGGCGTGGTAAAGCCAATCACCCGGTTTGGCGAGCTCAACGCTGCGGTGAGTGGGTATTTCACTACCTGTATCCACTGGCAGCCTCTTGACACGAATGATAACCAGAACCACATGGGGCAATAATGAGTGCGGTCAGTCACGCCGGCATTTATGTACGCACGGCAAATTGGTGAAAGCTTGCGTAATTTTCATGTTAATGGCTTGTTAATTGTCGCGAGTCGGCCTATCGTAGGGATCAGCGCTTCCTGGTTTTTAGCACGTTGCTTTAAGGCGTTGGGGGCGCAGATAAATCACAAGGTAAGGGGATGCTATGTCTCACCATTTTAAAGAAACACCACAAAATGCCATTACGGAAAGTAAAATCGCCCGGGTAATACCCTGTAAAGAATTAGATGTGGGCGACCCCATTAAATGGTTGGCGCTTGGTTTTCGCGATATGGTCAGAACACCCGGACTGACGGCGTTCTACGGGATCATGTTTGCCGTTATTCCCTGGTGTATTACAGCGCTGGTGGCGATGACGGGCTGGCACCTGGTAATTTTGCCTGCCATGGTCTGCTTCATGCTGATTGGGCCTTTTCTTGCGGCGGGGCTGTACGACATTAGCTGGGAACTGGAAAAAGGCCACAAGCCCTCACTGCGTCACTCGCTTCGCTCTATGCGCCGTAATGCCGTAAATGAATGGGGCTTTGGTATTTTACTGATGCTCCTGATGATATTCTGGTTACGGGTTGCCTCCCTGATCCACGCTTTGTACCCCCCGTATCTTGACGAAACGCTGGAGAGCCTGATGCCATTTTTAGTGTTAGGCACCCTTGTCGGGGCATTATTCTCCATTGGCATGCTGATGATCACCGCATTTACTCAGCCGATCCTGATGGAAAGAAAAGTTGATTTGGCCACCGCCATTATGTCCAGTGTCCATGCAGTATGGGTAAACAAAGTGCCAATGCTGATTTGGGGCGGTATCATTTTCACTGCCGTGGTGCTGGGGTTTGCCACTGCCTTTATCGGTTTCGTGGTGCTTATGCCCTTAATTGGCTATGCCTCCTGGCATGCGTATATTGATGCCATTGCCACCAAACGTGAGCGCAAGTACGAGTAATTTCTGTAATTTAATTTCATAGTGTGCGGGCTTTTTGTGCTTTGTGCGCAAAAAGTCCGCATTGTTTGTGAATGATTTTGTAACTGAGTAACTAAAATGGGCTTCGTTTAGACTTTAGAATAAGACGAAGTTTTTATTAAAAACAGACCAACAATACATTATTCGCATAAACAGTATTAAATACTATAGATAAATCAACAGCTTGTGTTTTTAAAGTTTATGTAACATTATGATTTACCAACCTTTTACCCACCCTCAACAATAAACCAACAGAAAATCCTCAGCAATTGATGCATAACTAAATGGCACTCAGGCAAAAGCGCCGGGTGCTAAACCACATCATGTTACGAGGATAATCTCATGAAAACTGTTAAATCAATCATGCTTGCGTTGGGTCTGGCTACGGTATCTGTCAGCACACTGGCCGCGGCACCCGGAAAAGATGTCCGCTTTGTTGGCGATACGCAATTCTCTGGCTTCTGTAAGGCTGTCGTTATGGACGATGTACGTGTATTACGCGCCAACCTGTCGCGTAACGTCGGGCGTATTGGTGCCAGTCAGCGTGAAGTTCTGCGTCTGGTCACTGCCGACAACGGGCTCACCTGCAATGGCGAAACCCTCATCGACTTCTCTATGCAACGCGGTGCAGGCGATGTGTATGAGTACCTGACGTCGCGTAGTTAAGCGTGGGTTGTCTGTTAAAACGGGTGCGAGCGAGCGTGGAAAACCACCTTCGCACCCGTCACTCAGGTTATGACTGGCGAATGGTGCTGGGGTCACACCCGTACCCAGCGCGCAACCCGGGCCCGGCTTTCACGCAGCAACCGCTGACTGTGAAAACGGAGTCTGAGCAATAACACGTAGGCCAGCGGGACAAGAAACAGGCTTGTCAGCGTTGAAAATACCAAGCCACCGGTTATGGCAATGGCCATAGGCGAGTAGGGCGGACCATCGCCGCCAATCCGGGTACTCCCAAATGCCAGAGGCAGTAAGCCCAGAACTGTGGTAGCCACGGTCATCAGAATAGGCCGGATCCGTGACTGACAGCCTTCCGCCACGGCATCGTATAAACTTAGCCCCTGTTCAATAAGCTGATTTATCCTGTCGACCAGCACAATGCCGTTATTGACCACAATGCCCATTAATACCAGCATGCCTATCATACCCATGATAGACATAGGCGTACCGGTGAGCATAAACGCCCAGAATACGCCGGTATAGGAAAACAGTAACGATGTAATAACAGCGGTAGGTAGCAACAAGGACTCAAACAGCGCGGCCATCACCACGTAAATCATGCACACCGCCAACAGCATGTTCATTTGCATCACCGCATTGGCTTCATCCTGGCGCTGAAAACTGCCATCCAGCGTCCACGAATAGCCAGTTGGCAGAGTGATATACTGCATGGCAGTTTCAATACGTTCTCTGGCCTGCTCTATGGTGGTGTCCTCATCGAGGTTGGCGCCAACCGATAATGCGGTTTGACGGTAGCTGCGATTGATTTGTGAGAGCTGGGGAACAATGGTCATATCGGCCAGCATATTCAGGGTCACGCTTTGCCCCTGAATGTGGGTGATATGAATGTTTTTCAGAGCCTCCAGTGAATGCTGGATGTCAGCGCCGTACATCAGGCGAACGCTAACTTCGCCACTATCGCCATAGCGAAAGGTGCGCAGATTGTTACCGCGTAAAGCTGTGGCAACCAGGCTGGCTACGTCACTGACATTCAGACCAAGACGATGGGCTTTTTCACGATCGATGCGTATTTGCAGTTCGTCGCGCTGAGAGCCCGTGTCGGCTTTTACATCCTCAAGGCCATCAAGGCTGGCCAGCACCGGCACTACCTGATCAGCCAGTTGCAGCAGCCGGTCAGACGATTCGCCCAGCAAGGTGAGCCTGACGCCGCCACCGTTGCCTGAATCCCACTGAAAAGAGGGGCGGGCGCGTACGAACGCCGGCATATCTGCACGAATTTGCTCTTTCAGTTCGTCCAGCGTAACAGGCAGATCCTCATTCAGCGTGATCCCGGACACGGCCCGACCGGCGGTAAAGTAGGTGTACACCTGTTTGATATGGAAGCGTTCCTGATTGGCATAGAGGTAAGCTTCCATTCTATCCACGGTTTTTTCCACCTCATCCAGTGAGTAGTTCTGGGTGATGTGATAGTTAAGCCAGATACGCTCCAGATTATTGTTGCCCTCGTCATCGCCACTGACCACACTGAGGGGTATAGCGGTACTGGCCAGAATAGCCAAGGCGATCACTGCTGTTTTACCCTGGTGCGCCATGGTCCAGCGTAAGGCGTTGCCATAGCCGGTGATATAGCGGGGAGTACGCTGGCGGGCATGCCGGGGCAGGCGAATACGCGAGGCCAGCAACGGAATAAGTGTTTGCGCAATAATTAACGAGGCGAACAGGGAGATACAAATGGCAATGGCCACATGCTCCAGAAAGACGGTGAGATCAATTTTTACCCCCACAATATTGGGTAAAAATACAATGGCCGTGGTGGTGGTCCCGGCAACCACGGCAAGACTGACTTTACCTACTCCCCGCTGTGTTGCCAGTGCGGCGTTAGGGTCCTGGCTGCGCTCCTGAAAGATACTTTCGGTGATCACCACCGCGTTGTCTACCAGCATGCCAATGGCCAGCATCAGGCCCATCAGCGACAAAATATTCAGGCTGTAGCCCAACAGGTACATCAGTCCCAGGGTAATACAGATGGAAAAGGGCACCGACAGCACCACAATCAGCGTAGTAGGTAACTGGCGGATAAATAAAAACAGCACCACAATAGACAGCACCGCGCCCAGCAGGCCAGCTGCTATCAGGTCCCCCAGTGACGAGGTGACACTTTTGGCCGTATCGTCCATCACGAACAGGCTGATACCGTTGAAAGCGGGGTCAGCTTTGGCCGCATTAATGACACGCATGACCCGCTCAGAGACTTCCACCAGGTTGCTGCCAGACTCCCGGAATATATTGAACCCTACTGCAAAAGTACGATCCAGGTGTCGTCCCTCAGTGCGCGCGGGCGTTTCGTAGCTGATGGTGGCAATATCCGATAAGCGGACTCCATCCCGTACCCACAGATCCCTGACGTCCTGAATATCGGTGAATTCGCCCATGGGATTGACCACAATTTTTTGATCCATTGACAGAATGTGACCGGCGGTCATAGAAAAGTTGGCTGCTTGCAGACGCTGGCCAAGCAAATCGGTGTCTATGCGCAGCGCGGCAATTTTCTGGGGCTGTAACCGCACAGTGATTTGCTTTTTAAGCACCCCGTACAGTTCAACACGTGATACGCCGGCTACCCTTTCGAGGGGACGCTTTAGGTTACGTTCCAGTAAATCGTAGGCGTTAGACAGGTCCCGTTCACTGGAAACCCGTAACTGAAAGATGGGCATATCGTCGGTGTTGAACTTGTACACCATAATACGCTCTACATCGTCGGGTAACAGGTGACGTATGGCGTCGATTTTCTCGCGGGCCTCAATGCTTTTGGCCTTTACATTTTCGTCCCAGCCGAACTCAACGTACACTTCGGCCCGGTCCTCGAACGAGCGGGCATTTAGGCGTTTAATGCCTGACATGGTGGCGATAGCCTCCTCAACCGGCCGGGTGATCATCCGTTCTATTTCAGCCGGAGTGGCGTCTGGGTAGGGGATGTTTACCACCATTTCGGGTATATCGATACCCGGAAACTTCTCCAGCGGCAGTAACCGCCCTGCCACTATGCCAAACAGCAACATAGACAGAAAACACATTGACACCGTTACCGGGCGGGCCATGGCGAACCGGGCCAGCCCGGCACCGGCGAGCGCGAACTTATCCATAAACTTTCTCCCCGCTCTGTGCAGAGGCCGTGCTGTAGACCTTAGTGTCAAACAGGCTGTAGAGTACCGGCAGTAACACCAGCGTGAGCAACGTGGAAAACAGCAGCCCGAAGATCACCGTAACGGCCATGGGGGTGCGCACTTCTGCCCCGTCGCCGAAGCCGATGGCCATTGGCAGCAGCCCCAGAATAGTGGTCAGGGTGGTCATGACGATCGGACGCAGCCGGCTTTTTGCCGCCGCCGCAATCGCTTCCTGCTTCGCCATGCCTTGGCCGCGCATCTGATTGATTCGGTCGACCAGCACAATGGCATTGTTCACTACGATACCGGCCAGCATTATCAGGCCGATAAATACCACTACCGACAGGTGTGTACCGGTTAGCCATAATCCGTACACAGAGCCCGCACCCGCTAACGGCACAGCAAATAAAATCAGCAATGGATGCAGCAGCGACTCAAACTGTGAAGCCATGACCAGATAAACCATAAAAATGGCCAGTGCCAGGGCAAACTGCAGCGAGCGGAAACTTTGCTGCATGTCTTCGCTCTGGCCCGCCACGCTAGCGCGCAGGCTGACCGGCAGAGCAATTTCGTTGAGAACCTGCTGCGCGTGGCTGACGCCCTGCGCCAAGTCCCCAAACGCCAGGTTTGCCTCAATCAACGCCACACGCTGTTGGCCGACGCGGGTAATCTCACTGGGTCCTACGCTCATGTAGACATCAGCTACCGCATTCAGGGGGATAGGGCGATCACTGCCGGGGTTAACGATAATGGCGCCCACATCCGTGACATTGTCCCGCTGTCCTGCTTCAGTACGCACCAGCACATCGACCTTGCGATCTTCCAGGCTGTATTGTGTCGCGACCTGGCCACCTATTTTGGCAGCAATCAGCTGCGATACCCCGGCGGCGTCGAGACCGAGACGGGATAACCGGGCATGATTAAACGCAATTTTTAACTCCGGGTTACCTGTGCGAAGTGTGGTCGTCACATCGGTAAAGCGCGGCTCGGCCGCCAGTGCTTCACTGATGGCCTGACTGTGACGCTGCAACAGGTTAAGGTCGTAACCCTGTAATTCAATTTGCACCGGGGCATCAAAACTGAATAACTCAGGCTCGCCAAACTGACTCTCCACACCCGCCTGCCGGGCCAGAAAGCTGCGCAGCACTGTCTGTACCTTGTGAAGCTGGCTTTCATCGGCGCCAGGTGACATCACCACGTTCAGTTTGCCCCAGTGATCGCCACCCTGGCTGGGTGCGGCGCTTACCAGGCTGCCGGTGCCAGCCAGTGAGTAGGTGCGGGCTACCCCGCGTTGTTGCTGGGCGAGGGTAGCCAGCTGCGACAGCAGTGCATCGGTTTGGCTGATTTGCGTGCCAGCCGGCAGAGACACCTCCACATCAAACTCTCCCTGTGACATGGTCGGGATCAGCTCCATACCCAGCCTGGGCAGTAAGCTAAGTGACAGACCTGCAAATACCAGGGCCAGCGTGAGCACCAGCACCCGCGCCGATAAGGCGGCGCTTAGCAGGCGATCATAGCCGCGTTCGGTCATGGCAAAGAGGGTGGCGAAGGCCCAGATAACGGGCTTAAACAGCCAGTGCAGGACGGTCGCCGTCCCATGCCAGACGCCGAGCACCAGCGTCATCAGTGCGGCGGGCAAATAGACGAATACCACCCGCAGCAGAAGCTTTAATGGCAGGGTTAGCCAATAGACAGTTTTCGCCCAGCGGGTTTGAGGTGTTGGCGCCGGTGGTGTGTCAAACACGTCCTGGTGCAGCGGTGTTTCGCGTTTCTGCCGGCTGGCAAGGGTGGGGATCAGGGTCAGTGCAACCACCAGCGAGGCCAGCAGCGCAAACGATACCGTTAATGCCTGATCCCGGAACAACTGCCCGGCGATCCCGTCCACAAACACCAGTGGCACAAACACAGCCATCGTGGTCAGTGTTGATGCCAGAATGGCCCCGGACACTTCACGGGTGCCGCTGCTGGCCGCAGCCTGACGATCCTGGGTGTCGACCTGGCGGCGGCGATGGCGGTCAATGTTTTCCAGCACCACAATGCTGTTATCGACCAACAGCCCAACGGCCAGTGCGATGCCGCCCAGGCTCATGATATTCAGGCTGATATCATTCCCGTACATCAGGTTGAAGGTGGCGATGACCGACACGGGGATGGACACCGAAATGATCAGGGTGGGCCAGAAGTCCCGTAAAAACAGGTATAAGATCAACATAGCAAGTACGCCGCCGATGAGCGCGGCCGACTTAACATCATTAATGGCCTGTTCAATAAACTGGCTCTGATCGTACACCAGGGTGAGCTGATAACGGTCAGGCATTGCACTTCGCAAACTTTCTATGGCCGTTCTGACCCGCTGAGCCACGTCCACGGCATTGGCATCTCCCTCTTTGTAGATGGCAATTTCAGCGCCTTCCACACCATTGAACCGGGTAATGGCATTACGCTCGCGGTAGGTATTTGTCACGGTAGCGATGTCACTAAGCTGGATATTGCGGCCATCGAAGCGGCCGATATAGAGTTGTCTGATTTGGTCGAGGTTCTCAAACTGGTTCAGGGTACGGACCAGAAACGCCTGGTTGCCATCTTCGATGCGCCCGCCTGCAGTGTTGACATTTTCACGCTCCAGTCGCTCGATGACTGTCGATAACGCAATGCCAAGCTGACTGGCGCGCTGCTGATTAACTAATACCTGGATTTCGTTTTCGAGGCCGCCGCCAATTTTTACCGACGCTACGCCTTCAATGGACTCCAGGTTGCGCTTAACCTGCTCCTCTGCGTACTCCCTTAGTCGCTTCATGGCGGCGATATCGGTGGTCGCGGTGGCACCATCACTGAATCCCAGGCCCAGCCTGAGCACCGGATCGAGGCTGGGATTGAAGCGCAGCAGCCTGGGCTTATCTATATCCAGCGGCAGCTGTAATATATCCAGCTTTTCTCTTACTTCCAGGCTGGCGAAATCCATATCAGTGCCCCAGGCGAATTCCAGCACCACATCAGACTGGCCGGCCCGTGAGGTCGATGTTACGGTTCTGACCCCCTTAACGGTACCAATGGCTTCTTCGATCGGTTTCGAGACCAGCTGCTCAATTTCTGCCGGTGCCGCACCGCTGTAATCAGTCCGGATAGTCAGGGTGGGGTATGACAAATCGGGTAACAAATTCACCGATAGCCGGCTCAGCGACACCATACCGAAGAGGAGTATGGCGAAGGTAAACATAGCCACCGCAACCGGCCGCTTTACAGCAATATCCACAATACGCATGTTCAGAATTCCTTGTGTAAGGCGAAACCGGGCGTTAGCCGTTCACGACTTCAACGGGCGAGGCATCTTTCAGATTCTGGTGACCGGTGATCACCACGCTTTCGGTGCCGGTCAGCCCCGTCACCACTTCAATCATGTCGCCCTGCTCAAAGCCGGTGGTGACAGTCACTTTATTGGCAACGCCATCGCGTACTACAAATACACTTTGCTGGTTATCTATGCTCACTAAGGCTTTACGGGGCAACAGGGTGGCATTGGTTTTGGTGGCATACTGCAATGACACTTCGCTGAACATGCCGGCTTTGAGCGCATCGAGGGCATTGGGCACCCGCAGGGTCACCTTAAACGTGCCGGTACTGGCATCAATCACCGGGCTTATCCGCTCCACAAAAGCCGGCATCTGAGTATTGCCCAGCGCGGCAACCGTCAACTGAGCAGGCTGATCTTTGCGAATTTGCAGCAACTGGTTTTCCGGGAGGTAAACAATGCCCTGCAGCTCCCGCTGCTGGACAATATGAAACATCCGCTCGCGCTGGAATGACTCGGTCAGGTTGCCGACCTTGGCGTTGCGCTCTGCAATAAACCCGCTGATAGGGGCGCGAATTGTGGCTTCTTTTAAATCCAGCTCGGCAAGACGCACCGAGGCACTGGCAGACTGAAACTGCGCGGTGAGTTTTTCGTAGGCGTCGGCGCTGACAAGCTTTTGGCTATAAACCTTATCCATCTTGGCCAGCTCCTGCTCAATCCCGCGCAGATCGGCGCGGGCTTTGGCAAGACTCAGCTCGTACCGTTCTTTATCAAGCCGGGCGAGAATTTGACCCTTCTCCACATAATCGCCTTCCTCCACCAGGATTTCTTCAATGATCCCCGACGCCCGCGCCACCACAAAGGCCTCTTGCTTGGCTTCCAGTATTGCCGTGGTTTGGTAGGTAGAGGCTATTTCCCCCTGTTGAACCTGATGAGTTTCGACAGGAATGGCAATGACGGTTTCCTCTGGCGATTCAGCCGCGTCAATGGCTTCGGCGTTTTCACATCCACTGAGTGAAATTGCCAGGCCAAACAAAGCGCTCAATATAACGAGCCGTGAAAGTGGTGTAGCGGGGGTTGTGAATTCCATGGTAAAAACCTGCTTAATTATCAATCTAATAATGCTGGTATACAGCACGAGCTATGCCAGCACCTGAATAATTAAAAAGACATATAATACAATGGGTTACGTTTTATGCTGCAGGTGGGTAAATAATTGTTAGCGCAATAGTTAGTGGTTCTGACCACTTGATAGTGCATAAACCTATTTGCAAGGTGGGCTGTGGCAGGGGAAGGGCCTTGTGACGGCCACGGAGACCAGCGTAGCTATTTGCAGGACGCCGGCAACGCAGACTGGTTGCCGGGAGTTGTTAATCAGGCCGGGGAGTGAATTTCGTAACTGGTGGTAATGTTAACCTTGCCATCCAGCATCAGCATCACTGAGCAGTATTTCTCAGCCGATAAGGCTACGGCACGTTGCACCGCTTTATCGGTGAGGCCCTCACCGGTAACGATATAGTGGGCTTTGATGTCAGTGAAGACCCGCGGCGGTTCGTCAGCCCGGGTGGCATCCAGTTCGCACCGGCAATCGGTGAGGTCAAAGCGGCCTTTTTTCAGAATTTCTACCACATCAACGCTCGAGCACGCCCCTGCAGCCACCAGTACCGACTCCATCGGCGATATGGCGTTGCCGTCGCCATCCATGACCGTGCTGTAACCTGAATCGGTATTGCCCGTGAAACTCAGGCCGCCATCCCAGTTTACCGTTGCTTTCATGCTGTTTCCTCTTTCATTAAGACACTGCTTTATTTAGCAATTAATCTGATCGTTTCTTTATCAATATGAATCAGGCGCTGTTTGAACAACGCGCCCAGGGCTTTTTTGTACGCCGCTTTACTCACGTTAAAATGTTTGTAAATTGCGTCCGGGGGGCTTTTGTCCGTCAGCGTGGATAGCCCGCCATGGGCACGCAGATCGTCAAGAATAGCCTGTTGCAGGGCATCCCGGCCGGCTTGATCCTGACGTTGCATGCCGACATCAATCTTGCCGTCTTCACGGATCTGTTTGACTACCGCAGGCAGGGCATCACCTACCTTAAGCGGCACCAGCGCATCGCTGTGAAAAATCAGCCCCAGGTATTTCTCATTCAGTAACACCTTGTAGCCCAGGTTAGTTTTGGCAAACACCAGCGCTTCCACGTTGTCGCCGACTTTAAGGTAAGGGGCCGTTTCTTTAAAAAAACGGTGCAGCCGGGTAGCGCCAAGCAGTCGGCCGGTGGCCTCTTCTGCAAACGCATATACCACATAATTCATGCCTTCACTGACCGGTGACTCCTGATAATTGGCCGGCACCAGTAAATCGTTTTCCAGCCCCCAGTCGAAAAAGGCGCCGAAATGCGTCGCGCCGACGGCGCGCAATACTTTGACCTCGCCCCGTTGAATTTTCGGCGTTTGCGGGGTAGCGATCAGTTGCCCGCTGTTGTCCGTAAGCACAAAGACATCAAGCTGGCTACCGGTGTTTGTATCTGCGGGGGCCAGTTCACGGGCTAAGGTAACGAGCTCATCGTCATCCTGTGGATCGGGGCTGGCTGCCAGCTGGAAGCCAAAAGGAAATTCGGCCACTACATGAAGCCGATTAATTTTACCAAGGTTTATCATCAAGACATGAAATTTAGGAAAGAACGGGTAACATAGTAACGAAATCATGGACAGAGCTAAACCATTATGAAGTTAAATTGTGATTTAGGTGAGAGTTATGGTGCCTGGTCGATGCCAGTGGAAGCCGAGATTATGGTGTATATCGATCAGGCGAATATCGCGTGCGGATTTCATGCCGGGGATCCGGTTACGCTGAAGCGGGCGATTGCACTGGCACTGGAACATGATGTGACGATTGGCGCCCACCCGTCTTATCCCGACTTACAGGGGTTTGGTCGTCGCAGTATGAGTATGAAACCAGCAGAATTGACCGCCTGTCTGCAATACCAGATTGCGGCTCTGTCCGGACTGGCAAAGATGCAGGGGGGCGCGGTGCACTACGTAAAACCCCACGGCGCCCTGTACAATGATTTAATGCAGGACCGCGCCTTACGCAAAACGGTCATGCAGGCGGTCTCTGAAGCGGGCGATGGCGAATTGTCACTGATGATTCAGGCTCACCCTGACCATGCAGCCCTGGCCGCCGAGGCGAAGGACATTGGAGTTAATCTGATATTTGAGGCGTTTGCTGATCGTCGATACACGGATGAAGGCTTGCTGGTGTCCCGGCACCGCGATGGCGCAGTCCTGAACGACGAAGAGGCCCTGGCCCAGGCCGAACGCCTGATGGACAAACAGGAAGTGGTAAGCGAATCCGGTGCGGTGCTGTCTATGACGGCTGACAGCCTGTGCGTACATGGCGATTCGCCAGGGGCAGTCGCCATGGCGCGACAAATCCGGCTGGCGCTGACTCATCGCAAGCTGGGTGCAAAATCCTCCTATGGACACACGCAATAATGCAGCCGTTTGACACTGTAAAAGCCATTCACCCGGCCGGGATGAATGCCATTATTGTTTATTTTACCGGTGATGATCTGGCTGCCGCCAATACCTGGTGTCAGCGCTGGACCCACACAGTCAGAGCCGCCAAACCCGCCTGGCTGAGCGCTTTATTACCGTCCTACGACTCTCTGGTCATTTCCTTTAAACCTGACTGTATCGACGTGCACGGTGTGTATCAGTTTCTGCGCCGCTGCCGTACGGTTAAAAATGATCCCAGTGGCGATCCGCAGCATCACAGGCTCAAGGTGTGGTATGGCGCCGACGAGGCGAATGATTTGGACGAGATAGGCCGGCATACCGGCCTGAGCTCCGAAGAAATAATCGCGATCCACAGTGACATGACTTACCGGGTCTACGCCGTAGGCTTTGCCCCTGGCTTTGCTTATCTGGGTGAACTGGATCCCCGTCTGGCCTGTCCGCGGCTGGACTCTCCCCGGCAACATGTGCCAGAAGGGGCGGTGGCCATTGCCGATCGGCAAACGGCGGTATATCCGAGTGAGTCGCCCGGCGGCTGGCATCTGCTCGGGCTGACCCGTGCGCCACTGTTTGACAGTACGTCGGCCACTGCCCGCTTCGCTGTAGGGGATACGGTGCAGTTTGTTGCAATGACGGAACAGGAATACAGAAACGGAGCGCAGCATGACAACTGACCTAAGCAGTGCACTGATGGTGAAGAATCCAGGTATGCAGGCTCTGCTCATGGATGAGGGGCGGGGCGCAGCCCAGCAACAGGGCTTCAGTGAAGCCGGGCCGATGGATGATGACGCGTTCTTCTGGGCGAACTGGTTGTGTGACAACCCGGTAGGTACGCCTCAGGTGGAATGGGTGGGCGCAGCGGAATTCGAAGCCTTGCAGGGTATTGATGTGGCCGTCACCGGCCCGGACGCAGAAGTGACGGTCAATGGCAAACCACAGGCGCTGTGGCAGACACTACAGCTGCAGGCTGGCGATACACTGTCGGTAACGCCCACCAGTGTGGGCACCCGCCATTATCTGGCTGTGGCAGGACAGTGGCAGGCGCCGAAAGTGGCCCGCAGCGCCAGTACTGTTACCCGTGAACATCTGGGAGGACTGAAGCAGGATGGCAGTGCGCTGGAGGCCGGTGAGAAGATTCCGGTGAAGCCAACGCGGGTCGCTGAGATTAGGCAGGTGCCGGCGGCCGCCCGCCCTGATTACTCCCCTGATAAACCGTTTGCGGTGATCCCTGGCTACCAGTACGACTGGTTTAGCGGCGTCAGTCAACGGCTGTTTTTTTCCTCAGCGTATAAAATTACCCCGCAAATTGACCGCATGGGCTACCGTTTATCCGGAACCGCGATACAATGTAGCCAACACGCATTACGCTCGGAAGGGATCACGCTGGGTGCCATTCAGTTGCCCCCTGACGGTCAGCCCATCGTAATGATGCGAGACAGACAAACACTGGGTGGCTACCCCAAACTTGGCTGTGTTTCTACGAATGATATCAGCAGGCTGGCGCAAATGGTGCCGGGCCAAACGATAACGTTTGTTGCACAGGATGCAGAGCAGGCCAGAGCAACCTATTTACTTAAATTACGCCAACGACAGTTGGTGACAGGATTGCAGTACTCATGACAATAGCCTATTTAAATGGCGAATACCTGCCGGTCACAGAGGCGCGGATTTCTCCCCTTGATCGGGGATTTTTGTTTGGTGACGGAATTTACGAGGTGATCCCGTGTCACCAGGGTAAATCGATTGGGTTCAGTGCGCACATGGAGAGAATGCGCGATGGGCTGGCGGCGCTGGAGATTGCTTCGGGCATGAGCGCCGATGACTGGCTTGAGGTAGTGAATCACCTGTTACAGCAAAATGCGACATTTATTCCAAGCGGGTATATTGGCATTTATTTGCATGTCAGTCGTGGTACAGACACCCGGCGTTTTCATGCTTATCCGAAAGATCTCAGTCCGACGCTATTTGCTTTTGCCTTTGAACTGGCGACCCCGCCGACGTGCGACCGTGATAAGGTAAGAGGGCTACGGGTGGCGCTGGCGCAGGACCGTCGCTGGCAACGTTGCAATATTAAATCCACATCGTTGCTGGGCAATGTTATGCATTATCAGCACAGCTATCAGAGCGGTTTAGACGAGACCATATTATTTAATGCCGGTGAAGAGATCACCGAAGCCAGCTCGTGCAATGTCTTTGCGGTGATTAACGGGGAAGTCATTACCCCGTCTCTGGATCATCAGTTACTGCCGGGTATCACCCGCAAAATTACCTTACAGGCATTACAGGCCGCTAACATTGCTTACCACGAAAGGCCGCTGACAGTAACCGAATTAAAACAGGCTGATGAAGTCTGGCTGACCAGTGCCAGTAAAGAGATCTCACCGGTTACCGAAATTCAGGGGCAACCGGTAGGGGACGGCAAGGCCGGCCCGGTATGGTATGAAGCGCTTACGGCATTTAATGCCGTTAAATACAGTGCCTGATCGCGCCAGCCGGCCATAAACAGATACAAAAAAGCCCGCATGTGCGGGCTTTTTTGTATCTGTTTGTCATCATTGGCTTAGTCAGACTGATCGCAGTTTTCGTCTGTGCATTCACCGTACAGGTACAGGCTATGGTGTGTCAGCTTCATCTTGTTCTGCTTCGCCACTTCTTCCTGACGCTGTTCAATCACATTATCTTCAAACTCAATGACTTTTCCGCATTTCAGGCAGACCAGGTGGTCGTGGTGATCTTTATGGCTGATTTCAAACACGGACTTGCCGCCTTCAAAATGATGGCGATTAAGAATACCGGCATCATCAAACTGGTTTAACACCCGGTAAACCGTCGCCAGACCGATTTCCTCACCGTGCTCAATCAGGATTTTATAGACATCTTCTGCGCTGATGTGCTGGTTGTCTGGATCCTGAAGGATTTGCAGTATTTTCAAGCGCGGCAGGGTAACTTTCAGCCCTGCTTTTTTGAGTTCTTTATTCTGATCCATAGCCTACCGGTTGTTATGGCGTTTCGGGATAGGGCTATTATAGGTAACTCACAACGATTTGGAAGTAAAAGCGAAAGCTTGCAGAATGGTTGCTGAATTTAACACCACTGACGCGATGAATTCTGCACGAAATAAGACCTACGGATAAAAGATTTTCAGCAAGGTGTCGATATAATAGGTATGTAAACGTTTAGTGATCAAAGCGCAGCGTTGGGCCAGCGTAATTAGTCTATCCCGTATGCCTGCCGGGGAGCGCAGTTTAGCCCAAGCTGGCTGATTTATTATCATATAATACAGTATGTTAGTTTAGTTCGCGGCAAGCAGGTTAAAACTGTCAGTAATAACAATAAAATAGTTTTTCTTCAGCGCTTACTTAGATTAACATCTTATTAAAAATAAAAAGATACGCATGTCATTTTTTTGATGATGCAAAATCTACAAGTCGAGATAACGAATGCAGTTAAATGTCGTCAATAAAATTAGCCTGGGTTTTGCGCTATTCGGATGCTTGCTACTTCTGACAAGTATTCTTTCTTATTTTGGACTGAGCGATATCAGGCAGTCGGCTGTGGATGTGGTCGACAATAAAATGCCCGTACAAAGTACCGTGGTCAGTGTTAAAACTGAAATTCTGTCACTGGCAACCATTACCGCAAACGGCTATCACGTTAACTCACTGGCTGAACTTCAGGCTAATCGCGAACGATTTGAGAGCCTTGCCGAGCCGTTTCTTATTCACATGAACCAATTGCAGCAGGCCATGGACACTGCCGGGGCAGCACAGTCTGCGATTGATGGCAGCACGGCGTACGTGGCGCAAAGTAAAGCTATGTACGCTGCGCTGGAGCAAAAATTACGTTTGATTGAGCAAATTGCTGCGCAATTGGAAACGGTGTTGATGTCGGCGGATGAAGCCAGCGCGCTAATGCTCGACTTGTCTTATCTGGACGCTGACGGGCCAGGGATCGAAACCCTGATTGGTGCCGGCACCAATATTGACAACAAATTACTGACCATGAATACCGCCATCGGCGAGTTAGCGGCCACCAACGATGACACGATCACCGAAAATATCGTGGCCGACCTTGAGTATCAGCTGAGCAACCTGAAAGTGGACAAAGAGTACCTTAACCGGTTGGCCGAAGGCGTGGATGACGGCGGCACGGTGGCGGCATTCAACACTGAGTACCAGGCATTAATTAATCAGCTAACGGGTAACGATGGGCTCATCGCCCTGCAGCAGAGCAAATTAGCCCAGATCGCGGCGGCGGCTGAACACCGCGACGCGGCCAATCAGGCGCTGGAAACCGCGTTAGCTGACATCAATGGACTTTTCCAGAGCGTCAATCAGTCTACCCTTACCGGTCAGAATGCGATCCTGCAAACCGTACAGCAGAACCTGGTGCGAAACCTGATAGTGGCCGTCACTGGCTTGCTGGCGGCCGTGGTGCTGGCAGTCTTTGCCACCCGCAGCATTGCCCGTCCGCTCACGAAGATTAATCGCGGGCTGACCCAGCTCAGTCATGGCGACCTGACCACCAAGCTGGACCAGTCCGGCAAGGATGAGTTCGCGGTATTAGCGGCCCGGGTGAACAGTCTGACCGACAGTCTGCGGGAGCTGGTGGGCAATATCCTTGAACAGGAAATTAAGCTGATGGCAATTACCAAGGAAAGCGTGTCACTAGGTGAGCAGAGCTTACGGGATGTGGATGCGCAGCGTCAGCAGGTACGCACGACGTCAAAAAATACCCAGGTGGTGCAGGACACAAGCCGCAGTAACCTCAGTCAGATTAACGTGGCCATGGCCGAGCTGCACACGGTGACCGAACAGAGCCGGGCGATAGCTGATCTGGTGGCTGACAGCCAGCGTCAGGTGCACAGTCAGGCGAGACAGGCAGAAACCTCCGCCACTGTAATTCACCGGCTTGAGGAAAACAGCGCCCGAATTGGCGGGATCCTTGATGTTATCAAAACCATTGCTGAGCAAACTAACCTGTTGGCATTGAACGCCGCCATTGAGGCAGCGCGTGCCGGTGAGCAGGGCAGAGGGTTCGCAGTGGTGGCCGATGAGGTGCGTACCCTGGCGAACCGGACGCACGCCTCAACCGAAGAAATTGAAACCATGATCGACTCACTGCAGCAGGATGCGAAAGAAGCCGTGGGGGCCATTGAAACAGGCCGTCAGCAAGCGAATCAGGGGGTAGAAATTACCCGTCAGGTGAGTGAGCAGGTAGAAGGGATCCGCCATATCAC
>JBPEWW010000103.1:0-8314 GCA_052032275.1 Alteromonas sp.
TGTAGTACAAGTGGACCGCGAAACCTCCCACAAGGACGCCCAGTCCGGTATTTATTAGCAGCAGTACGGCGTCAGCCAGCGGTTTAGTTTTAAAGTACAGTGCATGGAAGATGAGTAGCCCGACTGCTAAAAGCAGAAATGCCACGGGTTTTAGAATATTCATTGGCTTGTCCTTAAGAAAATATACCGCATATGTTCCCAGAGATTGGTGTCGGTTAGCAACCTTCCCGAGTAAAAGAGACACCCATACTTTGAGCGCTCTATGTCCAACTCTGGACACTCACGATTTAGATCATCTGTCGCTTAACGCTTCTTACCCACCCTAGAAATGGGTGTCTCAAAATGACTGAACCAGTCAGGCAGTATAGTGAAGTCATGCGCGCTGTAAGTGGGTGTCTACAAGGCAGGGTAAGCTTTATTGGTAGTAAGGTGCCGACTCATGCTGGTTCTAATCAGATACAAAGTACGGTTACTAGGTATCCTCTGGCCGTGTAATTTATCGATAAATTGCATACCGGGATACGTTATGCCTCAAGCACGAAAAAATATTGTGAACCTGTCGGCAACCCCTTATTACCACTGCGTTTCTCGCTGTGTAAGGCGAGCTTTTCTGTGTGGCGAAGATGCGCTTACAGGCAAGTCTTACCATCACCGCCGGCAGTGGGTAGAAAGTCGCCTGCTGTACCTTGGTCAGATATTTAGTATTGATGTTTGTGCATATGCGGTAATGAGTAACCACACTCACCTGGTGTTGCATGTCGACCGTAACCGCGCACTCCACTGGTCGACCGAAGAGGTGTTGAGACGCTGGCACAAGCTTCATAAAGGAATGGCTATCGGTCATCGCTACCTTGATCCCGCGCAGCGTGAATTACTTTCTGAAGCAGAACTAAAAACGGTACAAGAGCTGGTGGGGGTTTACCGGCGCCGGCTTCATGATATTAGCTGGTTTATGCGTTTGCTTAATGAGCCTATTGCGCGTAAAGCTAATGCCGAAGATGAATGCACAGGCCGTTTCTGGGAAGGCCGGTTTAAATCACAGGCCCTGTTAGATGAAACCGCTCTGGCAGCATGTATGGTGTACGTCGATTTGAACCCTGTCCGGGCAGGCATAGCAATGTCGCTGAAAGCATCAATGTATACCAGTATAAAGCGTAGGCTTCACTTTGCATGCTTAGGTGTGAAGCAGCCAAGGTTGATGCCGTTCTCGTGTGACACAATCACCACGCACAGCAACCGACTCCCGTTCAGCTTCAAAGACTACCACGAGGCGGTGCTTCAGGCAGCAGTAATTGAAGTGCCTGGAAAAGCATCGGTAAGCATTAACACGCCAGCGGCGCTTATAAATGATACAACTATACCCACGCACATCTGGTGCTCTCTGATCATAAACATAGAAGAGCGGTTTGGATGTAAAATCAGTCGCAGCATTGCGTTGAGGCGGTTGAAGCCACCAGCAGCTGCATAGTAAAGTCGACGCCACTTCGTCGGGTGACTAAAAATAGAGTGCCTGTTACCACCTATATTTCAAAATATGACTGAATTCAGGTGTAAATATTTTACGCCTACTGGCACTCTTCGCTGTCTTTTGGCTCACTAACGAGTAATCTTTGCTTACAAACTCCAATCCTCATCTGTTGCCTTATTGTTAGTCCACCGTGATATATTCGCCTTGAGTTAAACTGCCATTACAACATAACCAAGGGAATTGCATTGCGCGACTTTAAAGGGTGGGTGTCTCAAAATATACAGAGTGGGCTGATTGTTTTCGCAGCCCTTACCAGCGCAGGTTGTGCAATACCCAATAACGTGACGCAGATTCACGCGCAAGGCGCTGTCGAATCAGAAAAAAAGACAGCCATGAAATCCCGTTTTTCCAATCTTTACCAGACGCGTAAAGATTATCCGATAACGTGCGAGAGTGGCTGCTATCCGGACACGAATGCGCTGCAGTGTACTAACCAAAGTGAATTTGAAGACTGTCAATACGTAGCGCAACACATGCTTCCCACACAAAAGACAGGCTTTTCAGTGACTTGGCTGGGCCATGCAAGTTTTTACATTACTACTGCTGATGGCACAGCATTTTTGCTTGACCCGGTAAGCCAACAGTTTGACTGGCCTGTGGACTGGGCTTTCAGGCTGGACAGCGGTTTTTTTCGCAAGGAGCCAAAGTGGCTGTCCAATGCGCAAATGAAGCAGTTGGATGGCGTTTTATATTCGCACATCCACTACGATCATTTCAGTAAAGCAGATATTAAGAAACTGGGTACTACGCCTGCTTATTTCACCCCTTTGAATTTTGCAAGCCACTTCCCCGCAGGCGGTTACCGCGTGACTGAAATGAACTGGTTCGCGGAAACAACACTGGCCAATACTACAATCCATTTTGCCCCGGCTCACCATTTTAGTAGCCGGATTTGGGTGCCTTATTTGTATGAAGACAATGATAAGTCCCTGTGGGGTGGGTGGATACTGGAGCACGATGGCAATCGTTTGTTTTTTGCAGGAGATACCGGGTATTCAGCGCATTTCAAAGACATCTACACTCGTTACGGTTCGATGGATGTCTGTCTGATGCCGATAGCGTCATATTATCACCCCGTCAACGGTGACTGGTATCGGTATGTGCACACCACGCCAGAAGATGCGTTAACCGCCGCAAAGGATCTGCAATGTAAGGTGATGATCCCCTGGGGGTATGGTAACAACAGTTGGAAAATGGGTGATCACTCGTCTCACTCGGCTCTGGCTCGACTGCTCTATATGCATCAGGAGATGAAGGCTACTATCCCACTGGCGGTCTTGAATGAAGGAGACATGCTTAACCTGTAGTGGTTGCATGTAGCGATGCCTCTTCATTAGCGTCCCCTTAAATGGCCCCGTCCTGTGGTTTATGAGTTTTTCTTATTCCACAGAATCTGACGGGCAAGCGGTGGCTCGACATTGCCATAACCGGATAGGGGGTGATTAAACATGGGTGTCTTAAAAACCTTCATTGCCTCAACCGTAAAGGGGGGATCAAATATGGCTGTCTCAATAATCTTCACGCAGTGAAACTGAGCGACCATGGGTGTCTCATTGTCTTTTAACGAAGTTTCCTGGCAAGAAGGGCGCGATCAATTTTCCGGGCAGAGCGCGCCATACCGGTTTGACAACGTTTTAGCCACCCTCGCGCGCGTGGCCAGTCATAGCTTAGCAATACTAAGCCACTGAGCACGAACAAAATTGAGCCTGGCAGCAGCGTAAAAACAATTCCAGTTCCTAATAACAACGCGCCCAGCGCGAGCCGAATAGTTTTCATGAAAACACTCATGATCAATTAATACAGTCCGTACTATGACAAATACCCGGGCCCGACGCCAGCTTACGTATGTAAGCAAGTTTATCACCAGGCTTCTTACACCAATTTCATGGGATTTTTGGCAGCGAAGCTAGAGACTGGCTGTTTGGCTAGGTATACTGGGCACACGATGTTTCGAGAGGTGTGTGTCCATTGAGTCTTCCCCGAGTTGCTCCCCAACAAAGTGTATCGTCGCAGTATCAGCGCTATCTTGAAGATGTCAACGCTGGCGCGTTCACCGGTGATATTGAGTACAGTTACGGAAGCCGGCTGGCGGTGGCCACAGATAATTCTGTGTACCAGAAATTGCCGCAGGCAGTAGTGTTTCCGCGCTCTACGGACGATCTGCAATGTTTAGCGAGACTCGCCAATAATCATCCGGACGTAAAATTTTCTGCGCGCGGTGGGGGCACTGGCACCAACGGGCAAAGCCTCACCGATGGTATTGTGGTCGATACCTCCCGTTACATGAACCAGATCCTGGAAATCAACCTGGAAGAACAGTGGGTGAAAGTGCAGTCGGGGGTGGTTAAAGATCAGCTCAATGACGCTCTGCGCCCTCATGGCTACTTTTTTTCACCTGACTTGTCGACCAGTAACCGGGCTACGATTGGCGGTATGATCAGTACCGATGCCTCCGGTCAGGGGTCGCTGGTGTATGGCAAGACCAGTGATCATGTTCTGGAGCTGACTTCGGTACTGGCAAACGGTGACGTGCTGGAGACTCAGCCCGTACCCCTGGCCGAAGCACAAGCGTGTAGTGAACGGGACGATTCAACAGGCGCTATTTTCAGGCAGGTCATTGCCACCGCCGTCGGTAAACGCGATGAAATTTTGGCTAAATTCCCTCGCATGAACCGCTTTCTCACCGGCTACGATCTCGAACACGCATTTGACGCAGATAACCAGGCAATTGATATCAGCCGCCTGATAGCCGGCTCGGAAGGGTCATTAGCTATGGTCGCTGAAGCGAAGTTGTCGCTTACCCCCATTGCCACGCATAAAGCGCTGGTCAACATCAAGTACGATTCGTTTGAAGCGGCGCTGCGCCATGCGCCAGCAATGGTGGCGGCAAACGCGACCTCCGTGGAGACGGTGGACAGTAAAGTACTTAATCTGGCGAAGACAGACATCATCTGGCATTCCATCGCTGATCTCATCACTGACGTGCCTGATAAAACTTTGCTGGGTTTAAACATGGTGGAGTACAACAGCAATGACGAAAGCGAAATTAAAGCGCGTATTGCCCAGTTGGAAGAAGAGTTAACTGCCGCTGCCCGGTCTGGAGACAGTGGCGTCATAGGCTACCAGGTAACCTTCGATAAACAGGACATTGGCCGTATTTATGCCATGCGTAAAAAAGCCGTCGGCCTGCTGGGAAAAACGGAAGGGAGCAAGAAACCTATCGCGTTTGCCGAAGACACCGCTGTGCCGCCGGAGAATCTGGCCGACTTTATCATGGCGTTTCGTGATTTACTGGACAGCCATGGTTTACAGTACGGCATGTTCGGTCACGTCGATGCCGGGGTGTTACACGTCAGGCCGGCACTGGATTTATGTGATGTGGAGCAGGAACAACTGATGCACAAACTGTCTGATCAGGTGGTGGCATTGGTAGCAAAATATGGTGGTCTGATGTGGGGGGAGCACGGCAAAGGCTTCCGCAGTGAATATGGCCCGGAGTTTTTTGGACAGTCACTGTTTTCTGAACTGCGAAAAATTAAAACGGCGTTTGATCCACACAATAAAATGAACCCGGGAAAAATCTGTACCCCGCTGGATAGCACGGAGCAACTGGTGAAAGTCAGTGATGCAAAACGGGCCACCTACGACAGAACGATTCCGGTGGCATTTAAAACCGCCTTCGCGCCAGCCATGGAGTGCAATGGGAATGGCTTGTGTTTCAATTATGACACTACATCACCCATGTGCCCCTCGAGTAAGATTACCCGGGACCGGCGGCATAGTCCGAAGGGCCGGGCTGGCTTGATACGGGAATGGATACGGTTACTCGGTGAGTCTGGCGTGCGTACCGATAAGCTCAGTGCCGAACAGTTTCGTACATCCTGGTGGCAGCGGTTTAAAAACAGCCGGTCGGCTGAAGCGGATTTTTCCCATGAGGTGCTGGAGGCAATGAATGGGTGTCTTGCATGTAAATCCTGTTCGAGCCAGTGCCCGGTTAAGGTGGATGTCCCGGAATTTCGGGCGACGTTTTTGTCTATCTACTATCAGCGCTATTTGCGCCCGGCAAAAGATTATATGGTGGCCAACATAGAGCGGATGGCGCCCTGGCTGGCGACTATGCCCCGGGTCAGCAACTTTTTCTTAAGACAGTCATGGGTGGCCGGTCTTATTGACAAGGGACTCGGGTATGTAGACACGCCGTTGTTGTCTACGCCCACCTTGCGGGAGCAGACTGCCAGCGTCACTGAGACCTTTGATTTAGACAGGCTGAAGGGCTTGTCAGCAGAACAGCGGCAGAACTACCTGCTGATAGTCCAGGATCCCTTTACCAGCTACTACGACGCCCAGGTGGTGGCGGATCTGGCCCGGTTGGCTCTTGCGCTGGGCAAAAAGCCGGTGCTCTTGCCGTTCAGGCCGAATGGTAAGCCAGAGCATGTAAAAGGGTTTCTTGCCCGGTTTGCTAAAACCGCATCGTCGACGTCGGCGTTTCTGAATGAGGTGGCGGCGACAGATATACCCATGGTGGGTGCCGACGCATCGCTGGTATTATGCTATCGTGACGAATATCACAAAGCGCTGGGCGAGCAGCGCGGCAGTTTTAATGTCCTGACTGTGCACGAATGGCTGGCGCTGCTCCCTGACTCGGTTTGGCAACGTCTGGCCAGCAGTGAGGCCCACGATCCGTTAGCATTGTTCAGTCATTGCACGGAAAAAACTGCTATGCCCACATCAGAAAAGCAATGGCAACAGATTTTCGCTCGCGTGAATCAGCCGCTGGATATCATCAGTGTGGGCTGTTGTGGTATGGCGGGCACCTATGGGCACGAAGCCGATCAAAAGGCGAAATCGCTGGGTATTTATGCCCTGAGCTGGGAGCAGGCAGTGAGTAAGTTCAGGCCGGAGCAAATTCTGGCAACTGGGTACTCTTGCCGTAGTCAGGTGGCGCGCATCGAGGCGTTTAAACCTCGCCACCCGCTCCAGGCATTACTGACAATCATAACTAAAAATACAACGGAACAAGCATGAGTGAACAGCAAGCACCAGAACCCATGACCCAGGAAGAAAGCACGGCCTGGGTGCGTGAACAATTTCAACGGGCCAACAAGCATCTGGCCGAAAACGGTGTCCTGTACGACTCGGTCGTCACCGCGGAGAGCCGTTACCTGGTGCCTTACGTTGCCCTGTGGAAAATTAAAGCACTGGATAACAAGCAATACTGGGTGATGAGCGGTGATTTACCGGTAGATTTCACATTGGCTGACAACGCAGCCACCGCCCGCGACGCCATTAAATTTTTCGCCATGCACTGGCAGTTAAAAGCGGAAAATATCCGTCAGGGGCAGGGGAATGACGACACCCAGCTGGCATTTGCCAACTTGCTGCAAAGCCGGGCTGAGAGTCTGTTTAGTATGCAGGCGGAAGACCAGTTATGGCAGCAGTGAGAACGCTCACTGCTTAATGCATATGGGTCACGTCGGGTAGCGTGAACTGATTGACCGAACACGCCATCTTCTGGCGGGGAATGCCGGCCTCCATAAACACCGGCCCGTCCGGGGTAAAGCCAAGCTTTTGGTGGTAGTTCACGCTATCAAGGTCACAACTTACATGTACCAGTGGTACATCGTGTTGCTTGGCCAGCGTTACCAGTGCTGTGAACAATTGGCGGTATACCGGCAGGGTACGGAATTTGCGTTTGACTGCTATGCGGCCAATTTCACCGCCCCGGGTTAATCTGCCTGTTGCAATCGGCGTGTCCTCCTCATCGACAATGAGGATATGAAATGCAGTGGCATCGTGCTCATCAAACTCGGCTTCCCGCGGAAGGCGCCATTCCAGCACAAATACATGCTCGCGTAATTTTGCTAGTCGATCTTTACCTCTCAACCAATCGACGTTTTCTACTCGAAACGTCATTAATCTCACCGTTATCCTGTACCTGATGGCCCGTGATCATGGTGCTAAAAGGGGCCGGTTTAGTCGTTGTGATCCAATAAAACCCAATATCCCTTATTGATTAGTGTAGTCAGGATTTCCAGTTCTGCAAAAGATATTATTTGCTGATACATGGCAAGATCGAGCACAGTCCCATCCAGAAGCGCTATGAATATGTGCTCACTGTTGCGTGAGACCTCAAAGTGTTCGCCGTTAACGTAAAAAGAAAACGTTGCAGCCGACATCTCATCACAAAATACCGGACGACAGCCCGCCGCTAAGCCGAACTGGGCGCCAGCAATCAGTTGCTCGTGCAATGACCCGACCGACAACAGCAGCTCTGGTACCTCTGCCGGCAGGTGTTGATCCGACAACTGGCGTAACAACGCGTGGTCAAAGGCCTGGCTGTGAATGGCATCGATAAGCTGATTCTTTAATGCCTGGAGTGTGCTAGCCGGCACGTTGGCTGGTTGCCTGGCGCAGGTGAGCGTAGGGTCGGAGTAACGTACTGCCGGTAACTGGCCGCTATCCAGCGCATCGGTGAGGCATTGCGTGATATCAGCGGTAGTCGGGGCCCGAAAGCCTACCGAGTAGGTCAGACTATCATTCAGCGTGACCCCTTCGTGAGGCCAGCCAGGGGGGATGTACAACACATCACCCGGTTGTAGCTCTACCTCGAAATGAGTAGGGAAGTCGCGTAACTGGCGTAACGCCGGGTGAGGGTACACCTCCTGATAAGTACCAGGGGGCCCGACGCGCCAGCGCCGTTTGCCTTTACCCTGAATAAGAAATACATCGTACTGATCGACGTGCGGACCGACCCCGGCCCCGGCGACAGCATAGCTCACCATCACA
>JBPEWW010000104.1:0-9527 GCA_052032275.1 Alteromonas sp.
AAAGGTCAGCAAGAAAGCCACCGCGAGTGCGAAAAAGAAATCCCCCGGCAAAGTCAGAAAAAAATAGGAGCCTGTGATGTCGTTTCCTCAGAAGATAGTGCTGGCCACCGGCAACCCCGGCAAAGTCAGAGAATTTGAAACCCTGTTTGCCAACTATGGGGTGGACGTGGTGCCCCAAAAGGCACTCGGGGTCAGTGACGTGCCGGAAACGGGCACTACCTTTGTGGAAAATGCGATCATCAAGGCCCGTCATGCCGCGCAGGAAACCGGGCTGCCGGCTATCGCCGACGACTCCGGTCTGGTGGTGGATGCACTGGGCGGTGCACCGGGTATTTACTCAGCTCGTTACGCCGGGGCCGACGCCACCGACAAGGACAACGTCAACAAATTGCTGGCAGCCCTGGATGGGGCCAGCAACCGCCACGCCCATTTTTTCTGCACGCTGGTGTTTATGCGCCATGCTGGCGATCCGGTCCCACTGACCGCGCAGGGTGCCTGGCAGGGCGTGATTACCGAGACTCCCAGCGGGACCGACGGGTTTGGCTACGATCCGGTGTTTTATGTGCCGTCAGAAAACTGCACTGCCGCCCAGCTGGACAGTCAGGTGAAAAACCGTATCAGCCACCGGGGTCATGCCATGACTGCGCTGATGGATGCGATGAGGGCCACTTTTGCGTAATCCGCCGCTCAGTTTATATGTTCACATCCCCTGGTGTGTGCAGAAATGCCCCTATTGTGACTTTAACTCACATGGTCTGAAGTCGGCATTACCGGAAAAAGAGTATGTGGCGCACCTGCTGGACGACCTGGCCACAGATGCCAAACGGGTCGCCGGTCGCACGGTGGACACCATATTTATTGGCGGCGGCACCCCCAGTTTACTTACCGCTGAAGCCATGCAGCAGTTACTGGCCGGGATCCGCGCGCGCATAGACGTGGCGCCGGACGCTGAAATTACCATGGAAGCGAATCCGGGTACGGTTGAAGCCGGCCGTTTTGCCGGTTTTTATCAGGCTGGCATTAACCGTATCTCGGTGGGCGTACAAAGCTTTCAGCCGGCACACCTGAAGCTGCTTGGCCGCATTCATGACGATGCCCAGGCTGAACATGCCGTAGCCCAGGCCCATGCCGCGGGCTTGCCTACTTTTAATCTTGATCTCATGCACGGATTACCGGATCAGAGCGTTGACAATGCGCTGTCAGACTTGCGGCGCGGACTGGCGTTATCGCCTTACCATTTGTCCTGGTATCAGCTTACTATCGAACCCAATACCCCGTTTTATTCCCGCCCGCCGGAGCTGCCCGGCGATGACATTTTGTGGGACATTCAGCAACAGGGGCATGCAACGCTGGCCGCAGCCGGCTTTGAGCAATACGAGATCTCTGCTTACAGCAAACCCGGGCATCAGTGCCAGCATAACCTTAACTACTGGCGGTTCGGCGACTACCTGGGGATTGGTTGTGGTGCCCACGGCAAGATCACCGACACCCACACCGCGCGCATCACCCGCACGGTGAAAGTTAAGCATCCCAGAGGCTATATGGAGCTCAGCAGGCCCTATCTGGACAGGGAGACGCTGGTGGCAGAGGACGATTTGCCCTTTGAGTTTTTTATGAACCGCTTTCGGCTGGTGGAAGCCTGCCCCAGTGATGACTATGCGGCCCTGACCGGCCAGGCGTTGCCCCAGGACGTGCGTGATTCGCTTTCCCGGGCTGAACAGCAAGGACTGCTGGATATAAGCCCCAGCCACTGGCAGGTCACGGCCAAGGGTCGCCGCTATCTGAACACCCTGCTGACCGAGCTGGTCTGAGCCAGATGTGCCGTCGCAGGGAGGCGATGGCAATAGAGCTTTACACCGACTTTGCCCCTGCCCCATCGCTGCAGCCCGCTTCAACTAAAGTCTACCCGGATCCCGCAAAATATTTCACTTTCTGCCCTGCGATCCTGGCAGTGATGTCTATACTTGATCATAGAGACCCGGCAATACTGGCAGGCACAGTGCGGCCTGAAATGAATAACTTTGCAGCCTGGGTCTCGCCCTAACGACAACGACATTTATCACGCGACACATAAAAACAATCATAATCAAGCCACGTTATGCAGCCGTCGGCACGCGTTTACCAAGAGGACACAAACGATGATGCGGCATTACCCTACACAAGCTGAACAAGCCCTGGCAGTAGATAAAGAGCGAATTTGGCTGCAGTGTTTCCGATTATGTGTGCGATGTGAGCAACTTCCGGACTCCCTCACGCATTATGAGTTCAGTGACGGCAGTTCCGTAACGCTGGATACCAGTACCGCATTCCCGGTGCCGGTAGCAGACCCGGTTGCAGCACCTCACAGCAGGCGACAACAGCACGCCTGAGCGAGTTAAGGAAACAGCAGGTGCCTCCTAGCGGGTGGAGGTAATAATATTATATTGCTTGAACGCAGGGATGGATTCTCGCAACCTCTCTTCTGTGCGGTCAAGCTTCCTCAGCTTGTCACAAAACCACTGAGCTTTGTTTTTTAACGTGAAGGTGCGAGGGCCAATGTCACTGCCTACTTTCTCACCCATGGCCTCCAGCTGACGGGCCAGTTCAGACGCTTGCTCATCTTCCGGTTCGGCACTGTTCGGGTTCACTCCGCTGATCGCTGACAGGATCCCGCCCACCGAGGTTGAAATGGCTTCCTCCAGCTGACTCTCAATTTCATCATCAACAAATTCGTCGACAGCTTCCAGCGGTCCCGGGCCGATGAAGTAGTGATTGCTGGCATGGCGGAATTTTTCTTTCACACGGTTTTTCACCCGCTGCATGGCTTTGCGCAGGCGCTCGTAACTGTCGTGATCGCTGCCCACCAGCCCCAGATACACATGATCGATGTTTTTAATGGCCAAATCGACCCCTTCCGTGGCCAGTACAATCATTTTGGGCACAACATAATGCAAGCCGGACGCATAGTCTTCCAGCCACAGGCGTTGTTCATCATTAAGGTGTTGCCACCGTCCGCCAATAAACAGCTGGGAGCGATGGTTAATTTGCAGCACCGTGCGTGACTTGTCCATCACCCGTAGCTGTTCGTCGTTGACCACCAGCCCGTAGGAAAAGTCGATGTCGCAGGTAAATTCAGCCGCCGCCTGCTGGGTACCGGCAAGCAGCAGGCAACAGCCTGCCAGGGTGCGCAATGACAGTGAGAGTTTCTTCATGATGCTATTGTGAACGCCAACGTTGCAAATAGGGAGCAACTTAAGTCCAATCAGCCAATATTCAGGTTAAATACAAATCCGCCGCATCATAGGCGCTGCGGGCAAATTATTCAACGCTGGTGCGCACCAGGCGAATATACACAAAGCGGTCTTTGCGCTTAATGGCGTGACTGGCATTGAAAAAGGCCACCACCCACGCCCGATCCGGATCCTGCGTGGATGGCGTGGATGTCCAGAAATCATCAGCCGGTGTGGCATGAAAGATACTGGTATTGACCGACGGCCGAACACACAGCCGCTCGGTAATGGACGCCAGCTCTTTCACATTCGGTAACCGCCAGCCCAATAAATCCTCCTGGCTGGCCTGGTGGGCATACTGCAGCGCCGACTGCCAGTCAAACCGGGTGGCCTCCCCTGTGCAGGCGCTGCCATCCCACGTTTGCCCGACGGCGCAGCGCTGCCAAACCAGGCTGGTAGGCTGGTGCAGCACCTCATCGCCGCTCAGTACGAGAAAGTCTTCCGCAGGCGCCGTCTCATTGCCGGTGGCCAGACAGGTTTGCGCCTGAACCGGCAGGCCAAGCAGGGCGGTTAGCATAGTCAGAACCCGGATCATGGTGCACTCCTCCCTGCCCGTACCAGCCGAATGCGGGCGGCCGTGGATTTATTCAGAAAATTATCTACCCCAGATGCAAAATCGATGGCCCAGGCGTTCTGCGCCGCATCATTTTGTACGCCGTCGGCACCGGGAATGATGGTCCAGTACCATAGGGGGGCTGTCTGCAAATCGCCGGTGTAGGGAAAAAATTCGATATCGATCATGGCCGAGCTGATGCGCCCGAAATGGAGCAGTGACAGCAGTTCGTGGTGCGTGGGTAAACGCCAGTCGTAAAAACCGCACAGGCCCTGGGTATTGACCGCATCCACATAGGCCTGGGTGTTACAGTTAGTCAGCGTGCAACTGGTATCGGCGCCGTTTTCATCGCCTAAGAAGCCGCCGTTATCCTCGGTTTGGTACCAGGAGTAGCGGTGATCGGTATCGTGCAGGGCACCGTCGCCGGTTTTCACTTCCCAGACCAGCCCGGTGACATTATCCCGCACACACGAAAAACTGCCACTATCCGCATCCTGCTCATCGCCATTGCTATTCAATTTTGTAAAATCAAAGCCGGCATCGCCCTCCCCCGCTTTAGGCAATACACCCGATTGCGCGATGACATCACTGCCCCGTTGCCCGTCCTGCCCGGGCCACAAATTTTGCTGATTAAGGGTAATGGCATTGTCGGTAGCCTGGATGGTCACGCCGGTGTCATTCATTCTGGCCACTGGGTAGGGACGTACTGAAACGGTCAGTGAATCGTCAACCTGATTACCATTGGCATCCACCACGGTGAGCGTGAACACATACTCAGTGTTAGTACTTACTTCTGGCGCAATAGCATAGGTAGAAAGGCTATTGGGGGCCTGAACGGTAATACCGGACTCCCAGCTTACGGTAAGCGGCGACGCGGAGGGAATGGAGGTAGACGCCTCCCCTTCCAGCACAATATGCTCGCCACTGAACACCGCCTGCGACACACCGGCTTCCACCACCGGCACGGTTTCACTGGCCGATTGCACGGTAAGTTGCACGGCGGCGGTGTCGGTGGCGCCTTCATCGTCGGTCACCGTTACCGTAAATGCCAGCGTCTGCCGCTCACTGGCAATGGGGGTGGTGATCACCAGTTGTGCCTGCTCGGTCATGACATCGGTAAGCACATCAGTGCCCTGTGTCTGCGCCCAGGTGTAACTGGCAATGGGATTGGTGGCATCCGCCGCATCCGCATCAGTACTGCCGCCAGCGTCAAGCGTGACAGCCACCCCGGCCGGATAAAAGCCGCTGGCTAAGCCCGGCCAGTCTGTTACCGCGATATCTGCCACCGGTGGACTGTTATCCGGCTGCACTGACACCACCAGCGAGTCAGACGCGCTCACGCCACTGGCGTCCGTTACCGTCACGGTGATCGTGTAATCTCTGGCAGTCGCCAGTGTCGGGGCAGTAAAGGTGGCAGCGGGTAAGCTGGTATCGTCATGGGTAATAGACAGCGTGGGGGTGGCAATCCAGCGCCAGATGAGCGCCCCGTCGCCACCGCTGGCCTGGGCACTCAGTGAGACGGCAGCCCCCTCACTCACGCTGCGATCCGCACCGGCACTGACGTAAAGTGTACGGGTGGGGGTGTCATCGTCACCACCCGAACCGCCACAGGCAGACAGCAACACTGCTGTCAGCAGGCAAATGACGTGTCTAGAGAGGCTCATTCCGGCTCCTTAATACTGCAAATATGGTTAATCCGGTGCACACAACCCGCAGGTTTCAGCGCTCCGTCCGGCGTTGCCGTTCCTGCTCTTCACTCTGTGCCACCTGCAGTGACTCCAGCTGTTTTTTACCGGCCGCAATGTCGGTCATGTCGTAAATCATCATACTGATATGATCCACCACACCGTTAGCGGAAACCAGTGGCGACAGCGTGATGTTCTGATACATGAACGGCTCACTGCCTGTGATCGGCCGGTAGTTGGGAAACTTGAACAAATAGGGACGCTGTTCCCAGGTCATGAAGGCCCGGGTTTTCAGGGCAAATACCGGCTTCGCTTTACGCATAAACCAGTCCTGCTTAATTCCGGGGAACAGGGCAAACAGGGTTTTGTCGCGCACTTCGCTGGGCAGCAGGCCACTGTGGCTTTCCATAAAGCCATTCCACACTTTTACCCTGAAGCTGGTATCTAACACCACGATGCCCACGTCTACCGTTTGCAGCATGTCCATCATCCAGTGAAATTCCAGCAGCCCGTCTAAATCACTCTGGCTCATTATATGTCCTCCAGCAGATGCGCCAGCTTGGCATTCATGGCGTTCATGGAGTCTTCGGTAAACAGCAGAATAAGATCGCACTGCACATTGTACCCTTCCAGCCCGTAACTTAGCTCAATGGCCAGGGTACGCCGCCACTTGATGCTGTTCATCGCAATAATTTCGGTGATGGCCCGGTGCTGCCCCAGAACCACCGGATGACCCTGACTAAAATTAATGTCCATCTGATTGGCCAAACCGGTCAGGCAGGTGCCAATAAGAATGCTGGCCGCATCCATCAGCAGCTCCAGCTGAATGCGATCGTCCACTTCATCCTGAATGTCCAGAATTTTGGCCACATCATCAAAACTGGAGTCACTGAGTATGCACAGCGCCTCGCCCCGTACACCGGGCCCCAGAAACCCCTGACAGACCGCGGTGACCCGCTCATGATGCTCAATGTCTGACAGCATCATATGCAGTTCAGATACTTCAATCAGGTTCACATTCGGGATGGGCAGACGGACAAATACGTTCATGATCCGGGCCAGATGATCACCGGCCTGGCCCATGGCAATATTGGTAATTTCCTGATAACAGTCGCGAATATCCGGATCCAGCCGGTTCGCCTCGGCCGGGTCTGGCTCCTCGTCCTGCAGGATATGGTGTTTGGTCAGCACCGCGTGGAGTGACTCCGGGCTGACCGGCTTGCGGATAAAGTCGATGGCGCCAAGCTGCATCACCCGGTCGTGCGCCTCGGGCTGGATATCTCCGGAAATCACCACGGTCTTGGTGGGATAACCGGCGTTTTGAATGGCTTCTAACGTCTGGTAACCGTCCATCACCGGCATATTCAAATCCAGCAGCAGAAGCTGCCCCTTGCCCTGCGCAATGGCCTGCACGGCCTCCTGACCGTGTTTGGCAAAATGCACGGCCACCTGCCAGTCCTGAGGCAGGCATTTGGCCACCTGCTTGCGCGCCACCAGTGAGTCATCACACACCAACACGGAAAACATGTTCTTTGGTTACCACCTTTTGTTTGATTGCCTTTGCACTGGCAACGGCAGGGTTTGCCCGTTGCGTCGCTGGATTGATTCTAACAGGGTACACCTTGGGTATCGGCGTTTTTCTGAATATCTTCACCCGTTTAAAGCAATAGCAGCTATTCACTGAAAGTCCATACCAGCAAACGACAGGCTGATCAGAGTAATAGCGGCACCACCACCGCCGTCACAATGCCGTTCAGGCACAGCCCCAGTGTGGCCATGGCCCCGGTCTGTTCGTTCATTTGCAAGGCTTTGGCCGTTCCCACTGCGTGGGCCACGGTCCCCAGCGCCACTCCCTGGGCTGCGGCACCGGTCACCCTGGCGATGCGAAATACCACCGGGGTGACCACCGCGCCCACAATGCCGGTGGTGATAACAAATACCGCCGCCAGCGCGGGCACGCCGCCGATATTGGCACTGGCATCCATTGCCAGCGGGGTGGTGATGGACTTAACCAGCATGGTCATTTGCAGCGCCAGGGGGGCATCCAGCACATACAGGGTGGTCCACGCCAGCACAGGCGCCAATACCCCGCCCGCCATGACCGACACGATCAGGTGCCAGCCCAGATCCCGGACCTGCTGCCACTGGTTATACATGGGAATGGCCAGCGCCACGGTTGCCGGCCCCAGCAGCCAGTGGATAAGCCCGGCATGGGTCTGGAAAGCGGCAATACTGGTCTGGGAAAAATACAGGGCAAGGCTTACGCCCGCGGCGGTCAGCACCAGCGGATGCAACCAGGGTGAAGCGTTCGCCAGGCGGAACAGCCACAGCGCGGCGCCATAGCAGATAAGGGTAATGGTAATCCATTGCAGGCCCGCCACCGAGAGCGTGGCATGGGCAACACTGCTGAGTTCTGCGCCTATGTGTAACAGCGCTTCTGGCAGCGTCATTCAGGGTGGACCAGTCGTCGCTGAAGCACCCGCTGAGCGATGATGCCAGTGAGCCCCAGCGCGACAATGGTGGTGCCGATGATTGCCGTGGCCAGGGCCCAGCCATGGGCGTAAATATCTGGCCAGTAAAGCCCCACGCCCAGTACGGCCGGCACAAACAGCACCGACATGTGTCTGAGCAGCGGCGCACTGGCAACGGCCACCGCTCCCGCCCGGCCACGTATAAACAGCACCAGCAGCATCAGCAGCAAGCCGGTCAGGGCTGCAGGTAACGGCAACGCCCACACCAGGACCAGCACCTTGCCCACAAAGTAACACAGCAGCAGCCCGGCCCAGCCGAGCAGGTGGCGGAGAAACACTGTCATAACAATCCCGGTAACAACACGATACCGGCAGTGTATCACCAGTATGGGCAGTTATCAGCGCCAGCAGGTGCTTCCCTGCTGACTGGCCTGTAGCTGCTGCCAGTGCGCAATGTAACAACGACGGCTGATCTTCACCTGAGTGCCATCATCCAGCTTCAGAATATGCAGCGATGGCGTGACCGTCTCAATGTCGGTGACACAGTCGACATTGACAATCACCGAGCGGCTGGCCCGTAAAAACCGGGTGTTATCGAGCTTTTTCAACAGCTCTGTCAGCGTCGAGCGGACAATGTGATTTTCCCCCTGGGTATACACACACATGTAGTCGCCCGCAGCTTCAATCCAGCGAATATCCTGCGGCTGCAGGCAGCGCCATTCGTTGCCGGATTTCAGACCCACTACCCCCGGCTGGTTGCGGCTGGCACACTGCCGGCGCAGCATGGCACCCAGTGCATAGGGTGTCACCCCAAACTGGCGGCACAACCCCTCTGTCACCTGCTGGTACTGACGACGAAACTGTATGCGTTTCGTTTCCTTAAGTAACTGTGACAAACAGCGACCTACGCTGTCAGCGGTCACCGGCAGCGTCAGAAAACTGCTGGCGCGGGCGCTGAACGCTGCCAGCGCATCATCGTTCGACTCCCCCACCACCACCCAGCGGTATTCCGCGGGGAGCTGTGGGCGGACGCTGAGCATGGTGGCTAGCGTGGCAAAAATCACCACCGGTGAAGAAGCCGCACAGAGCGCCTGCACTCCGTGCTCGTCATGACACAGCTGCACTGAATGCACTGCCCTGTGCTGTTCAAGTTCCGCGCCGAGGCACATACCCTGCGCCCCGGTTACCTGCAGAATGACTGCCTGCAACCGGTCGTTGCCGGTAACACTGGCTGCCTCAGTGGCGACCGGGTCACAGTGGTCGCCGGCCAGTTCGGCACGTTTCACCCGGATATCCGCTAACGCATGTTGGCCATGGCATAGCATGACGGTTACTCCTTAATTCTGCTGTGCGGTGAGGGTACGCTTACCACTGTGAGTACGGGCAAGAAGGAACTTCTCGGCTTTCTTGGCGCCATTCGACAGCGCAAAGGTGTGCATGTCCTGACCATTGCATACCAGGCCCTGTTGCAGCATGCGATACGTCACGCCACTGCGCTCAACGGCCACATGCAGGCGGATGGGGCTGTCTGCTTTGATCGCTTCGCAAA
>JBPEWW010000105.1:0-4479 GCA_052032275.1 Alteromonas sp.
ATCTCTGCGTATTATCACGACAGTGCCGCTGCCATTATTAAGAATGGCGAAATACTGGCGGCGGTACAGGAAGAACGATTCAGTCGTAAGAAACATGATCCGGCTTTTCCTGCTCAGGCCATCCGTTACTGTTTGCAGGAAGCGGGCTGTAGTCTGACAGACTTAGATTGTGTGGTATTTTACGATAAACCCTTGCTGAAATTTGAACGGCTGCTTGAAACCTTTTTAGCCCGGGCCCCCCGGGGCTTCGGAACGTTTCTAAAGGCCATGCCGGTGTGGCTGAAAGAAAAACTCTACCTGAAGCAGGTGTTGCGCACTGAGCTGCTGGCACTGGAGCCGGGTCTGCAACGCGCGCAGCTGCCACCACTGAATTTTACAGAACATCATCAGAGTCACGCCGCTTCTGCTTATTTTCCGTCGCCGTTTACCCATGCCGCGGTAGTGTGTCTGGATGGTGTGGGAGAATGGGCGACGTCTTCGATTTGGCAGGGCAAGGGAAGCCAGTTACAGCTGTTAAAAGAATTGCAGTTTCCCCATTCTCTGGGCTTATTGTATTCCGCCTTTACCTACTACTGTGGGTTCAGAGTGAACAGTGGAGAATACAAGCTTATGGGTCTGGCCCCCTACGGCACGCCGCGTTTTGCAGACACTATTTTACAGCATGTGGTTACAGTGAAGGAAGATGGCAGCTTCGCCCTGAATCTGGATTACTTTGATTTTGAAACCGGACACGCCATGACCAGCGCCCGTTTTCATGATTTGTTTGGCGGCCCCCCCTGGCCTCAGGATGAAGCCCCGGACCAACGATGTATGGATTTGGCAGCCTCCATACAGCAGGTAACGGAACAAATAGTACTGCACATTGCCTCGCACGCCAGACAGCTGACCGGTGCCCGGCATCTGTGTCTGGCCGGCGGCGTGGCGCTGAACTGTGTGGCAAACGGCAAGCTGCGACAAAGCGGGCTGTTTGATGACATCTGGATCCAGCCTGCGGCAGGCGATGCCGGTGGTGCGCTAGGTGCCGCATTAAGTGCCTGGTACCTTCGTCAGCCTGCGGCCACTAAGCCTGAAGCGGACTCTATGCAGGGGGCCCAGTTAGGCCCTGCCTACACTACGGATGAAATTCGTACGGCGTGCGAGCACTGGGCGCTGACTCCCAGCTACCTTGAGACCGCTGCGATGAACAGGCGTGTGGCTGACCTGTTGCTTGCAGACAAAGTCGTTGGCTGGTTTCAGGGGCGGGCAGAATATGGTCCACGAGCACTGGGCAATCGTTCGATTCTGGGTAATCCGCTGAGTACACAAATACAGCGAACGATGAATGTGAAAATCAAACAGCGGGAGTCGTTCAGGCCATTTGCACCGGCAGTACTCAACAGCGCGTTGCAGGACTATTTTGATGCTGCAACGGGTAACCCGTATATGCTGGAGGTGGCCAGCGTTAAGCCTCATCTCACTTTCCCGCAGGACACGGCTCTTACGGGGCTGGACCGTGTGAACGCAGTACGCTCACATATTCCTGCGGTCACCCATATCGACTACTCAGCCAGGGTGCAGGCAGTGGACAAAACGACGTCTGCCGGCTTTCATGCACTTATAGAAGCCTTCGCCGCGGCGGGTGGGGTTCCCCTGGTTATCAACACGTCCTTCAATGTGCGCGGTGAACCGCCGGTGTGCTCGCCAGATGACGCCATTCGATGCTTTCTGGCAACAGATATGGATCACCTGGTGCTGGGCCCCTTCATCATTGATAAATCCTCGGCCACCGAGGCGGTCATTGCCCGGGCTAAATCCATCACTTTTGAGAAAGATTAATGAGTAATTTCTGGTTACCCACTGTACCTGCCACCGACCACCAGTCGCTAAGACAGTTTGGATTGGGAATGGCGCTGATTATAAGCGTGGTTTTTTGCGTGCTGTTACCCTGGTTATTTACCACGCCATCGCCCTGGTGGCCTGCGGTGGTCGTGCTGCCACTGACGGTGCTGGCAATCTTCAGGCCGCCGGCCATCTATCCGGTCTACCGGGGGTGGATGGCCTTGGCCAGCGTCCTGAATTACATCAACACCCGCTTGCTGTTAGGACTGGTGTTCTTTTTAATTATAACGCCCATTGGTATCACACTGCGTCTTTGTCGAAAATTACAGTATAATCGCCGGCCCGATCCGGCAAACCAGTCTTTCTGGACAGATCGGGTTCATACCCCCAACGAACAACATTTACGGGAGCCGTTTTAACATGGTGGAATTTATTCAGGATCTCTGGGCGTTTTTGCGGGTCCGTAAGAAAATGTGGTTACTGCCCATTATTGTTATTCTGGCGTTATTAGGCGGGCTGGTAGTGGCAACCCAGCAATCGTCGCTGGCAACCTTCATCTATACCTTATTTTGAGGGGGCAAGGCGAGTGAGCGCGCATGTCAGTCTGGGGTTGGTTAATCCGAAATCAGCGGTTAATGTGGCGTCAATTCTGCGCGCCGCAGGGTGTTATGGTGTAGACCACGTGTTCTACACCGGGCAGCGCTATCGGTATGCAAAAGACTTCAACGCAGATACCCGGGCATTTCATAAGGTCATTCCCACCATAGGGGTGGAAGATTTGTTCGAATGCAAGCCAGCCACGTCCAGGGTTGTGGTGGTGGAGCTGGTCGAAGGTGCCATCCCGCTTCCTGAATTCACTCATCCGGAACACGCGTTTTACGTCTTTGGGCCGGAAGACGGTAGTGTCAACGCGAATATATTGTCACGGGCTGACGATGTGGTCTATGTGCCGACGTTTCATTGCATGAACCTCGCGGCAACCGCAAATGTGTTGCTGTATGACAGGATGTCAAAGCGACACTATGACACCAGCAATGAAAAAATTCGGCAGAGCCGGGATCAAAATAACCGCACCCGGGTTCAGTCATAATTTCATACAGTTGCGTAAAAAATTCCCTCAATTTGATCTAACAGCAACCTATAGCGTATGCTTGAGTATACAAAGGTATGGTTTACAGCGTAGTTAGATTCAGGCAGTGTAGGGCATTCAACCTTGGATCATCTTGATTCGATCAAAACCCCACATGGAAAGTGTCCCAACAACAACGCAATAATGAAGAGTTGAGGTACGGGTGAAGCGCCGACTTTTGAACATCTTAAACAGAGTAAAACATGCACCAGGCGTGCGGCATGTTGTGCGACCCGTGATTCGCCGCAAGGTGAATAAAACGGTCGATGCTATCGCCAGTCATTTCTTCGAGCATTTTACGTTAGTGGTGGCTACCGACGATGCGTCCCAGCGCGAATGCTATAAAACTCGCCACCAGGTATATTGTGAAGAAATGGGGTTTGAGCCGGTGCGTCAGTCGGGTATGGAAACTGATGAGTTCGATGATTACGCGCTGAGTTGTTACATAAAACACAAAGCCACTGGCGACTGTGCCGGAACCATACGTCTGGTCATGCCGGCTCATCCAGGGCAACTGCTGCCGCTGGAGCAGAATTGTCCTCAGGCAATCCGGTTTGATGAGCACAGTCCACAACGTTACGCCAGACACTCAATTTGTGAAGTATCCCGACTGGCCATCCCAAAGCGCTTCCGTCGCCGCCAGTCCGACAGCAAACTATCACCTGTTACGGGTAAACATTCCAAGAAAAATCTGGTTAATCAACACGCGTCCCGATCGTTTCCTTATCTGTCTATGGCACTGTACTTTTTCGCTGCCAGCATATGTCTGATCAGGGATGTGGAAAATGTGTATGTGATGATGGAGCCTAAACTGGCACGTAGCATGCGTTTGTTAGGTATAAGCTTTCAGCAGCTGGGCAATGAAGTGGATTACCATGGCTCCCGGGCGGCTTATCAGCTATCGCCAGCAGAGTTTATGCAACAGATATCTCCCGCCTTACGCCGTTTTCAGCGCAAAATCATGGTGGAGCTGGACGCGGTACCAGAGTTTGGTCATGCCTTGTCGCATTACCATAACCGAACTGCGCAAGAGAAGCGACAACAGCAAAAAAGGCGCCGGGCAGCCTGATAATTTATCGGCTGAATACGTATGTAATTGTCGTAACATCTTTTTAACCTGTATTCTTGTATTACTCGTGAACTTACAGGAATAACAGATGGACTTTGATATCTTGCCCCGTCGCAATCAGCTGGTCGCGACCATCACCCTGGCAATTACTCTTGCCGCTTGCTCCGGACAGAGCACACAACCTCAAGACAACAAAGCAATGAAACCTGCACCGGCGAACCAGTCAGATTCTAATGCGCAGGGTAAGCCGGTGGTGTACCAGGTATTTACCCGCCTGTTTGGCAATACCAACACCAATAACGTGCCCTGGGGCACCGTGGAAGAAAATGGTGTAGGTAAGTTCAGTGATTTTACAGATACCGCATTAACCGGGATCAAAGAACTGGGGACCACACACATTTGGTACACCGGCGTACCTCATCATGCCATCGTCGCGGATTATACTGAATACGGTATATCCCTC
>JBPEWW010000106.1:0-12716 GCA_052032275.1 Alteromonas sp.
GTCTGTTCGGCGCGATCTTTGCGGTGTATTCGGTAAACTTTTTATGGTCACCGCTGCTTGACCGCATCCGTCCGCTCTGGCTGGGCCAGCGACGGGGATGGATCAGCCTGATGCAGGCCGGCATCGCCCTGTGCTGCCTGGTGATGTCTCAGCTCAGTGCCCAGGGTGCGCTGTTTTATCTGGCGCTCACCGGCCTGCTTATTGCAATTTGTTCTGCCACCCAGGATATCGCCATCGACGCCTACCGCATCGATGTGATTCAGGAGCACGAGAAAGATAAACTGTCGGCAGCGTCCTCGCTGGCCACGGCCGGCTGGTGGACCGGTTACGGCGGTCTGGGCGCGATCCCCTTCTTTTTGGCTGACTCCGCCAACTGGTACTGGCCGGAGATTTACCTGGTGCTGGCGGGCATTATGTTACTGCTGGTGCTGGCAACCTTACTGGCCAAAGAGCCCGATATTGACCGGGAGCTGGCCCACAAAGAGGCCATGCAGCGCTACGAGCATGTGCTTGGCGATAATGGCGATAAAGCTGTTAAGCGGATCTCGGCATGGCTGATGGTCACGCTGGTTGAGCCTTTCCGCGACTTTTTCACCCGCAATGGGGTGCGGATTGCCCTGTCCATGCTGCTGTTTATTTTTCTGTTCAAAATTGGCGAAGCATTTCTCGGCCGTATGAGTATCGTGTTTTATAAAGAAATCGGGTTCAGCAATACGGATATCGGCACCCTGTCCAAGCTGCTCAACTGGTGGGTCACCATTGTGTTCTCGTTAATTGGCGGCATGGTTAACATTCGCTACGGGATCTACCGGGGGCTGATGATAGCCGGGATCGCTATGGCCGCGTCGAACCTGATGTTTGCGGTCATGGCCCAGGCCGGACCTGACCGGCTGTTGTTTGCCGCCACCGTGGTCATTGACGGGTTTACCGCCGCCTGGAGCGCGGTCGCCATGGTGGCGTTTATATCTTTGCTGTGTAATCGCGCATTCAGCGCCTCGCAGTATGCGCTCATGGCATCACTGAGTGTGGCAGGCCGCACGCTGCTGGCCTCCGGCAGTGGTTTTATTGTCGATGGCCTGGCGGGTAACTGGAGTGCGTTTTTCATTTTAACCGCGCTGATGGTGATCCCCAGCCTGCTGTTCCTGCGCAGTATCCGTCATCACGTGATCCGGCTGGAGCAGGTGAATACGCCTAAGCGTGCGCGCCCTGACTCCTGATCCGCCGGTTCGCCAGGCATTCAGAAGAGCCTGGCCAGGTACAAATATTCACCGCATTTGGATTGCCAAGCAGGCGGGTTCCGATCTATTGTTGAGAAGATGTACAGCATGGATACGCTAGATGGACGCCGCCGACCCGCTCCGCCGAAAAGTTACCCGTACCTACGTTATCGCACTGAGTGTCATCGCCGTGGTGATGACAGCCTTTGTGCTGTTTTTCCAGTACGCCCACGCGACTAAAGAGCCGCTGCCCGCGCTTATCAACATTGCCGGAAAACAGCGCATGCTGTCTCAGCGCATTGCCTTACTGCAGCACAATATCGTCGAAGCCGGCCTTATTCAGACCATTACCCCGCTACAAACCGAATTACGGACCCTCACTGAAGAGTTTCTGGCTAACCACGCCATGCTATCCGGCAGCCGGCCGTTTGAGGGCCGCCTGGTCAAACTGTCAGACAGCCAGCATGAGCATTATTTTCGCGGCTTACTGTCCCTGGACAACATCGTCAATAACTATGCCGCCCGGGCGCTGGACATGGCCAACCAGGATCCGGCCTCGCTGACCTTAGCCCGACTCCCCAGCGTTGCCGAAACCCGCCGGTTGCTGGAGCGCCTGGACCGGGCCGTGGTCTTGTACGAAGAGCGACTCAGCAGCCAGTTACACAACCAGCGCTGGCAGGAAGCCACCATGTGGCTGACCCTGATTGTGGTCATGTTGCTATCCGTGCTGGTGCTGTTTAAGCCACTGGAAGCCGTTATTTTGCAGCAGTTCACTGACTTAAATACCGCGCGGCGCAATGCCGAGCGGGAGCGTCAGAATACCCTGATGGCCCACCGTGCCAAAGTCGACTTTCTGTCCAAGATGAGCCATGAGTTTCGGACCCCTATCAGCGCCATTATCGGCGCGCTGGAGCTGATCCCCAATATGCGCTCCAAGCAGGAATCGCTGATCCAGCAGGCCGAACAGGCCAGTTTCCGGTTGCTGGCGATGACCAATAATCTGCTGGATATTATTGATGTCAGCAGTGCCAACCAGAAACCGGTAGAAGAACAGTTCGATCTGATTAAACTTATGGAGGAGTGCTTTGCCCCCATGTCGGCTACCTGCCGGCAGAAGAGTCTCGATTTCACCATGCGCTGCGAAAGCCAGCTGCCGCAGTTTGTCACCGGCCACCCCGCCAATATCGGCAAAGCCATAAAAAACGTACTCGACAACGCGGTGAAGTTTACCGAGAAAGGGTTTGTCAGTGTGCTGATCACCTTAAAAGTCGAACAAGGCAGTTTTCTGTTAACGATAAAAATCACCGACACCGGCATTGGTATTGCAGAGTCTGAACAGGAGAACATCTTTAAACGCTTTTACCAGGCGGATGCGGGTGAGACCCGTCGTTACGCCGGCGCCGGCGTAGGGCTGACGCTGGCACAACAGCACCTGGAAGCTATCGGCGGGACCATCAGTGTGTCCAGTCAGCTGGGGGTGGGCAGCGAATTTATGCTGACCATACCGCTGCACCGCAGTACGGCAGCCCCGACCCCGCGGGTGGAACAAAGCGACGCAGTGTTTGCAGTGGTTGATGATCTGGAAATCAGTCGCCTGTACGTGGGGAATATTATTGAGGGTGAGGGCTTTCGGGCGGACACGTTCAAATCGGGCTCTGAGTTACTCGCCCGTCACGACGACATTGCGCATTACGCGGGGATCATTGCCGACTTCTACATGCCAGGTATCAGTGGTATCGAGCTTGCGCGCACCATCAGTGCCATGTTTGGCAAAAAGACCCCGCCGCTGATACTGATGAGTGCTACCCCGGATATCGCGAATATTGTGGCTAACAGTGAAGTCTCCGCCTGGCAGGTCTTTATTAAGCCCCTCGATAGGTCCCGTTTTATCGACACCCTTCACCAACTCGCCTTACCGGACCGCGACTTAACTGTGCGGCTGTACGGCAAACGCATTCTGGTGGTTGAAGACGAGCCGATAAATGCAGAAATCATTCATACCATGGTCACCAACCTGGGGTATAAACCGGATCTGGTGTTCAACGGCGACGATGCGCTGACCGCCGTACGGGAAACTTCCTACGATGCCATTTTACTGGATATCAACCTGCCCGATATCAGTGGTCTGGATGTGGCGCGGATTGTGCGGGAAATGGGCATGACGATGCCCATTATTGCCACTACTGCCAATGCCTTTGAGTCGGACAAAGAGAAGTCGTATAACGCCGGCATTCGTTATCATCTGGTTAAGCCAATCACCTATCAGGAGCTGAAGAACACCCTGCGGCTGGCTCTCACCGTGAGCTGACCGTTTAGTCCTGGCTGTGGACCCGATACTGATTGCGGCCGTGTTGTTTCGCCGCATATAACGCCTGATCAGCCAGTTCCAGCCAGGCCAGTGACGAGGGGTGGTGCGAGGCAAATTCCGCCAGCCCCAGGCTGACGGTGAACCGGATAGCCTGCCCCTCGTGCTCCACGGTTAACGCTTCGGCCTGTTGCCGGATACGCTCTGCAACCTTGGTGGCATTGTCCAGGCTGGAGTCGGTGAGGATCACAGCAAACTCTTCACCGCCGTAGCGGCCAGCCAGATCCGTTTCCCTGACACTGTTTTTTACCACCTGCGCCAACGCCTGAATGACCTTATCGCCAGCCTGATGGCCGTAGGTATCATTGACCGCTTTAAAATGGTCGATATCCAGCATCATGGCCGTGATTGGCCGGCTACGGCGCTGCGCCAGCTTGAAGGTGTAATCGAACCGCTCCTGCCAGTAGCGCCGGTTGTACAGGCCCGTCAGGCCATCTACCCGGCTCATCACCTTAAGTTCTTCGTTAAGGCGTTCCACCCGGCGCTTGCCCATGGCCTGGTCGGTCACATCATAAACCAGCATGCACACCCGCTCGACCTCGCCGGTGGTGGAAGGTAACGGGAACATGGTGACATTCTGGAACATGGTTTCAGAATCTGAGGTGATGGGCCGGGTACTGCCAAACCGAAACAGGTATTCACGCTGCTCCCAAATCAAAAAAACCGGGGTCTTGAGTGAAAACACCGGATCGGCCTTGGCCTGCAGCCAGGCTTTGTCAATTTCCGGAAAATGGTCGAACAGCGAGGTATTGCAAATGCGGCTGGGTAACAGTCCGGAGTGGTTCTCCATAAACTGATTCCACACTTCCACGGTGAAGTCTTTGTTAAGCACCACAATGCCCACTTCGATGGAACTAAGCAGTTCATGCTGCCAGTGCAGCTGAGAAAAACCGGTCGCATCGCTCATGATAGTGACTCCTCGGGCGCCACCAAGCGGCTGTAGATGTGTTCCATGGCTTCGTCAGGAAACAGCAGCAGCAAGTCGAAGCTGATATCCCGGCTTTTGATGGCATAACCAATTTCCACCGCCATAATCTTATTCCAACGGGACACATGCCCCTGCAGCAGCGCATCCAGCCCCTGATGCCGGCCCAGCAGTATGGGGTGGGAATGACTAAAGTGCACGTTAAGCTGTTCCGACAGGGCGTTCAGGCAGGCACCAATCAGAATATTGGACACGTCCATGAGCGCTTCAAGTTCCAGCTGCGCGGAGGGCTGGCGGGTATCGTAACGCAATAGTTCGACGATATTGGCGGCATTGGTGTCGTTAAATATGACCAGGGCTTCGCCTTTAATGCCGGCGTTCATGAACCCTTTCGACACCGCCGAGACACTGTCATTGTGATTAATTTCGGCAATGGCCATGTGCAGCTCATTGCTTTCAATCACGTTCACATTAGGGATCGGCAGATCAATAAACTCACCGAGCAGCTTAGCCAGGTTTTCCCCGGCCCGGCCCATGGCCACATTCACCAGCTCCCGGTATGCATCCAGCTGATCGTCCTTGTCCGACGCGGTATCGTTGGCCGGCTGCTGCTGACGCGTCTGCGCCTGACTGTCCCCGCTGTATATACCGTACTGGTTGAGCAGCGTGGTCAGTTTGGCGTTATCGATGGGTTTCCGAATAAAATCCAGCGCCCCCAGCGCCAGCATGCGTTCCCGCGCAGCGGGCTGCACATCGCCGGACACCACAATGACCAGACAGGGTAAATCCTGTTCACGGATCACTTGCATGGTCTGATAGCCGTCCATCACGGGCATGTTGAGGTCCAGAAACATAATATCGCCCTTGCCCTCCCGGATCAGGGTGAGGGCTTCTTCGCCGTTACCGGCAAACGCGATATCAACGTCCCAGCCGTCCGGGATAGAGCGCGCCATCTGGCGGCGGGCAAAACCAGAGTCGTCACAGATAAGCACGGGCGTGGTCATAGACTGCTCCTACACGGCGACCGGGGCTTTAATGGGTGGGTGGCACTGATAACCTTCCAGCGTAAAGTCATCAAAGGTAAAGCTAAAAATGTCCCGCACGTCAGGATTGAGCGTCATGGTGGGCCGGGGAAAGGGCTCACGGGCAAGCTGGGTGTTTACCTGCTCAAGATGATTCAGGTACAAATGGGCATCCCCCAGGGTGTGAATGAACTCCCCTGGCTCAAGGTCGCACACCTGCGCCACCATCAGGGTTAACAGGGCATAGCTGGCAATATTAAAGGGCACACCAAGGAAAATATCGCCACTGCGCTGATACAGCTGGCAGCTCAGCCTGCCGTTGAGCACATAAAACTGAAACAGGGTATGGCAGGGCGGCAATGCCTGCTTACCCTTGGCCGCATTCTGTTTAGGGCTGTCAGCAGGATCGGGTAACACCGAGGGGTTCCAGGCACTGACCAGCAGGCGGCGGGAGTCAGGATTGGTTTTAATCTGCTGGATGACCTCAGCAATCTGATCCACGGTAGTGCCGTCGCCGGCATCCCACGAGCGCCACTGATGGCCATACACCGGGCCCAGTTCACCCTCGTCAGTGGCCCATTCATCCCAGATAGACACCCCATGGGCCTTCAGGTAGGCAATATTGGTGTCGCCTTTTAAAAACCACAGCAACTCATGAATAATGGACTTCAGGTGACACTTTTTGGTGGTGACCAACGGAAAGCCTGCGGCCAAATCGAAGCGCATCTGATAACCAAACACGCTCAGGGTGCCGGTGCCGGTGCGGTCTTCCTTTTTCACGCCGTGGTCACGGACATGCTGCATCAGTTGCAAGTATTCTTTCATACAGAAAATCTTTCTTGTTATTGTTTTGCCGCCGTAGCGGGAGTACTTCGGTAAGCGCGCACCAGCAACCACAGGCCGAGTGCAATCATGGGCAGGCATAACAGCTGCCCCTGACTCAGCCCCATCTGATAAAGGCCAATATGGGCATCGGGCTCGCGGAAATATTCCACAATGAAGCGGAAGCTGCCGTAGCCAAGTAAGAACAGACCGCTCACCGCCCCCACCGGCCGGGGCTTAGCTGAGTATAACCATAAGATTACAAATAACACTACCCCTTCCAACGCAAACTCATAAAGCTGAGAAGGGTGGCGCGGCGCGCCCCCGGCACCGGGGAAAATAATGGCCCAGGGCACATCGGTGGTGCGGCCCCACAGCTCCGCATTCAGGAAGTTACCAATACGCCCGGCCCCCAGTCCGATAGGCACTAACGGGGCCACAAAATCCCCCACCTCGAGGAAGCGGGCCTGCATGCGTTTAGACTGCCAGTACAGTGCGGCAATGACCCCCAGCAGACCACCGTGAAACGACATGCCACCGCTCCAAATCTTAAACAGGTACAGCGGGTTCTCCAGAAACATCCCAAACTGGTAGAACAGCACGTAACCGAGCCGACCTCCGACAATCACCCCCACGAACCCCCAGAAGAGCAGATCACTTAACTGCTCCTTACTCCAACTGGTGTTCTCCAGTCGCTTGTGGGCCAGTAAATAGGCGGCGATAAACCCCACCAGATACATTAATCCGTACCAACGCACACTCAGGGGTCCGAGGCTGAAGATCACCGGGTCGATACTGGGAAAAACCAGATAACTGCTGTCTGTCATGAACTATTCCAATCCTGAAATCATACGGATACTCACCACCACCAGCAGGGCAGCCAGGATCCACTTTAACACCCGCGTATTGGTTTTCTGACCAAGCCTGGCCCCCCAGTTCGCGGTAAATATTGAGGTTGCTACAATACCAAACGTGGCCGGCAGGTAAACATAGCCCAGCGCACCTTCCGGCAGCGCCGGGTTGCCCCAGCCGGCCAGCACAAAGCTGGCCGTACCAAATAAGGCAATAAACAGGCCACTGATGGCTGCACAGCCTATGGCGTGGCGCATATTCACCTGAAAAAAGATCAGCAACGGGACCAGCAACGCGCCCCCGCCAATCCCCATCAGGGCACTGATAATCCCGGTAAATAAGCCCACCGCGGCCAGAATAGGCCGGTTCGCTGCAAAGCGGGAGGCCTCCCGCTTATTAAATATCATCTGCGCTGCAATTAGGATAACCAGCACCGCAAAGATATTCTTCAGTAAGACACCGGAAATATTACTGGCGATTTGAGCGCCTATCACCGCCCCCAGGGCGATGGCCACGCCGGTGGTGACAACCAGCTCCTGTTTCAGATTACCCAGCCGGTAATGCGCCAGCGCCGACGAGCTGCCGGTAAAGATGATGGTGGATAAGGACGTGGCCACCGCTACCGGCATTACGATGTCGGCGGACAGGGGCAGCAAATGTACCAGTAAATAGGTCAGCACCGGCACAATGATGAGGCCACCGCCAATCCCCAGCATGCCGGCCAGCAAGCCGACAACCGTTCCCAAAGCCAGGCAGCTGAGGAAAATGATTGTGATGGGGTCCATTAGCGCGTCCTTGTTATTTGCCTGTAGCGTACCACAAAGCTACCGGCAAATAATCGACTTTCGCGGCAGGATTATTGAATCAGCTGCTTCACCGCGCTGACAAGCTTATTCACGCCCTGTCTGACCTGCTCGACGCTGGCCGACACCGACGAGACGGCCTGCTGACCTTCGGATGCGCTCTTGTCGATGTCGGCCATCTGGCTGTTAATGTTCTCGATAAGCTGCGCATTGGTGGCCACCACATCTTCTATGTCTTCTGTGGCCGCGCTGGCTCTGCCGGCCAGCGTGCGCACCTCATCGGCCACCACCGCAAATCCGCGCCCGGCTTCACCGGCACGGGCAGCCTCAATAGCCGCGTTCAGCGCCAGCAGGTTGGTTTGTTCCGCAATGCTGCGAATGGTGCCGACAATGTTGCGGATGTCGGCAGACTGGGCAGCCAGCTTTTCGCTGCTGGCGTTGGCCTGGGTGACCTGCTCGCGGATGGCATCAGAAATAGACTCTGTCATGTTCAAAGACGCAATGGCATCTTCGGTACTTTTGGCGGAGGTGGCAGACGTCTCGGTGGCCATCTGGATCGCATGCTGAGCCGCCTCTACCCGGGAAGTGATATCGGTGGCAAACTTGATCACTTTGGTGACCTTGCCGGTGTGATCCCGGACCGGGTTATAGGTGGCCTCCAGCCACACGGTCTCCCCCCTACCATTGACACGCCGATAGCGCCCCGTCTGGAATTCACCACTGGCCAGCTGTTGCCAGAAATGCGGGTGGTCACGGTAAAATTCCTCACTGCAGAATTTACGGTGATGTTTGCCTTTGATGTCCGCCAGCGACACTTTCATGGTGCTCAGAAAGTTGTCGTTGGCATCCAGCACATGACCGTCTGTCGTGAAGGAGATGACTGCCATGGAGCGGTTCAGCGCGGTCAGTAACGCCTGGTTGTCGGTGGCCTGCACATGTTTGTGGGTGATGTCAGTGGCCAGTTTAACCACCCGCAACACCTTGCCATGTTCATCCGTGACCGGAAAGTACGTGGCTTCCAGCCACAGGGTGTCACCGCGCTTATTCACCCGCTGGAACTGACCACTGAATGATTTACCGGCTGCCAGGTCGCGCCAGAATTGCTGATACTCCGCAGAGGCGACCAGGCTGGGCGGGCAGAACTGCTTGTGATGCTGACCTATCACTTCATCCCGGGTGTAACCTACCGCCTCAAGAAATGCGGTGTTGACATCCAGCACCTCGCCATCCAGATTAAAGGCAATCATGCCCATGTTGGCGACAATGGCACTGAAATTTTCCAGACGCTCTTCAGTTAATGGATCTTTGACTGGCTCGAACTCCAGTTTTCGGCGTGAAAACCACATTACGACGCTCCCTTTCATAATCGGCAAGTATTCTTATAGCACACCCGTAGCCCCCGACAAGGCCGGGTCGTACTTTACTTAAGATTAATTGTTATCGACGGGGGGACGTGTCGCCTGAGTGATTTTTAATCAGTACAGCGGGGCCGCGGGTCAGGCACCCGCGCGAATAAGGCCACCAAGCCCCTTGCGCTCCAGGTACTGGTTGATGTGCCTGAACACATCCTCCTGGGAGTGGGCGGTGAGGGCACAGGCCAGCAGGCCCTTGCTTTCCTCCAGACTGACATTGCGGATCAGCCAGTTTATTTTGCGGATATTGAACGCGTTCATACTCAGTTTGCGATAACCCATGCCCATCAGCAAAATGGCGCCACCGGGTTCCCCGGCGATTTCGCCGCACACGGTTACCGGCACCTCGGCTTTGTTGGCCTGCTGCACAATGTCGTACAACGCGCTGAGCACCGCCGGATGGTAGGCATTGTACAGGCTGGCTACCCGGGTATTATTGCGATCCACGGCCAGTAAATACTGGGTCAGATCGTTGCTGCCTACCGAGAAAAAGTCAACGTATCGCGCCAGCTGCGGCAGCAGGTAGAGTACTGAGGGGACTTCCAGCATGATCCCCAGCTTCGGCCGGTTCAGTGACTGTTCGGTGCCGCGAATTTCATCACTGATTTCGTAGAAGGCCTGTTCAATAAGCCGCCGTGCCTCCTGCACCTCGCCTACCGAGGAAATCATCGGCAGCATCATCTGTAAATTACCCAGCCCGATACTGGCCCGTAACATGGCTCGGATCTGCACCAGAAAAATTTCCGGATGATCCAGGGTCAGGCGAATGCCGCGCCAGCCCAGAAACGGGTTTTCCTCGTTAATGGGGAAGTACGGCAACGGCTTGTCGCCGCCCACATCCAGGGTGCGCATGGTGATGGGCAGCGTCGGCGCCGATTCCAGAACCTGCCGATAAATTTGCACCTGCTCCTGTTCAGAGGGGAACCGCTCCCGCAACATAAACGGGATCTCGGTACGGTACAGCCCGATACCGTCACCACAAGCACCGGCATGCAGTTCGATTTCTGCCGACAGACCGGCATTCATATACAAGGCTATCCGGCAACCATCGGACGTTTCGCAGGGTTTGTCGCTGTCGGCGTTAATCCGCTCCGAAATGGCCTCTTCTTCTTCAATAAGATGAATAAACTCATTGCGGATATTGCGCTCAGGCGAGACCACCACTTCTCCGGAATAGCCATCCAGCAGTATTTCCTTGTCTTCCATTAAGCCTGGTGACACATTCTGGCAGCCCATGACTGCCGGCACGCCCATGGCCCGGGCGAGAATAGCCGCGTGGGAGTTATTGGAGCCGCGAATAGACAGGATACCTTTGAGTTTATCCCGGGGAAACTCCGCCAGCATGGTGGCGCTGACTTCTTCTGCCACCAAAATACTTTCTGCCGTGGGCTGACGCTCAACGATGGTATGGCCGCGGGACTCAATCAGAATATTGGTCAGAATGCGGTTAGACAGGTCGATAATATCAATGGCCCGCTCGCGCATGTAGGGGTCATCCATGGCCTCAAAACGGGAGGCGTACACTTCCACTACCATCTTCAGCGAGGACGCGGCGTCCCAGCCTTCGCGTATTTTCGCTTCCACTTCCCGGCCCAGGCTATTGGCATCCAGCAAATGGTGATAAAGCTGAAAAATGGACTTCACATCGTCCGGAATATTCTCATCCAGCCGCCCGGACAATTCATCCACATGACTGCGGGTAACCTCCACGGCCTTACGGTAGTGGTGAATCTCGGTGTCCAGATCATCGGCATGCCGCACCATCCAGTCGCGCAGGTCGATTTTGCGTTCCGGGGCGTAGCCAATACCGATGGCCAGGCCCGGTGAGCCGGCCACGCCACGGACATTCTTTTGCGCGGGCACGGTATTGACCGCGGATAAGTTCGACAGCGCGCCGCGAATTTCCGCATTGGTTATTTCCAGAGCAATCTGGGCAGCCAGGGTCACCAAAAAGGCTTCTTCGTCTTCACTGAACCGCCGCATATCCTGCTGCTGCATAGTGATAACGCCCAGCACTTTACGCTGATGAATAATGGGCGCGCCCAGAAACGCGTTATAATTTTCTTCGTGCACTTCAGGGTAGTGCTTAAAGCGGGGGTGCTGGTGGGCGTTTTCAATGTTCAGCGGCTCTTCGCGCTGCCCGACCAGGCCAATCAGGCCCTCGGAGAAACCAATGCGGACCTGGTCCACAGCATCGGGATGCAGACCATCGGTGGCTTTTAACACGAACTCCTGGCCGTCGTAGTCGGCCAGGTAGATGGAGCAGGAATTAACCTGCATAGTTTGTTTTACGCGGGTTGCCAGGCGGAACAGCGCCTTATCAAGCTGCGGGATTTGGGTAATCTCCTGCACGATGCTTTTTAGCGTCGTCAGAATACTCCCTTTGCCGGCTTTCTGTTCCACCCTGCCCCCTACATACGCCTGCGCTTACGCTGACGCCGGTTATTTTGATGCGGCTGTCGCTGAACGGCTGGCATGGCAGTGCCCACGAATTCTTTCATGACCCGTCGGTACACGTCACGCTTAAACGACACCACATTACGTATTGGATACCAATAACTTACCCAACGCCAATCGTCAAATTCAGGATGACCTGTTTTCAGTACATCGACATCGCTGTCATTGCAGTCCAGCTGCAGTAAAAACCACTTTTGCTTTTGTCCAATACAGACCGGGTTACTCCCCTGGCGAATAAGCCGCTTAGGGAGTTTGTATCGTAACCAGTTGCGCGTTACGTTAAGTATGGTCACGTCTTTTGGCGTTAACCCTACTTCTTCATGGAGCTCCCGATACATTGCTTGTTCTGCAGTTTCCCCGTCATCAATTCCGCCTTGAGGAAACTGCCATGAATGCTGACCATAACGCCTTGCCCAAAATACCTGACCCATTTTGTTGCAAATCACTATGCCCACATTCGCACGGAATCCGTCGGCATCTATCACATAGACTCCCGGGCACGATAAACTTTTCTATTCTGGCATTTGACCATAAACTGTTGCCCTTTCAAAGTATTAATACGTACCCTTTAGTAAACACGCAGGTGACCTATGCAGCCTCCTCACACGCCCCCCGCCTCTGCCGACGACTTACTGGCACGCTGCCAGGCCATAGCCGGGCTGTCTCTGGGGGAATTAGCCAGCCTCGCCAAGGTGGCCATCCCGGCGAATCTGCAGCGTCACAAAGGCTGGCCGGGCATGCTCATTGAACAATGGCTGGGCGCCAGCGCCGGCTCCAAACCGCAGCAGGATTTTCCCGAACTGGGGATAGAGCTCAAGACAATACCGATTGATGCCACCTT
>JBPEWW010000107.1:0-2309 GCA_052032275.1 Alteromonas sp.
CGTCTGACAAGCCATCCGGGTTATAGCCAATCAGGGTCAGTGAGGCCACCTGGTGTGGGTTTGCCAGGGCCCACTGCGCGGCGACATAGCCTCCCATGGAGAAGCCGGCCACATGCACCCGCTCACCGGGCAGCACCCGATCGCCGGTCAGCATCAGCATGTCATCCAGGGTACTGGCCCACTGTAACGGGATATACCGGCGCTGCGCGAGTGTCAGCTGACGCCAAACAGGCAACCACACCCGTTCGTCACATAATGTACCGGGCAAAAATAAAACCGGAAGTTGCGCCATCGTGAACCTCAATTAACCTAAATCGAATGGCAGCATGGTAACATACCTGCCTTATTTTCTTTGTGTTGTTGTAGTGGTACTGATGTCAGATAGCTTTGCCCGTCGCGTGCTTGCCTGGTTTGATGACCATGGCCGTAAACACCTGCCATGGCAACAGGATGTCACCCCATACAAGGTGTGGGTGTCGGAAATTATGTTGCAACAAACCCAGGTTGCCACGGTGATCCCCTATTTCGAACGCTTTATGCAGACTTTCCCCACGGTGGTCGCCCTGGCGGATGCGCCCCAGGATGAGGTACTGCATTTGTGGACCGGGCTGGGCTATTACGCCCGTGCCCGTAATTTACACAAGGCCGCACAGCAGATCCGGGATAAGCATGCTGGGCAGTTTCCCCAAACGTTAGAGGAGGTGATGGCCCTGCCCGGTATTGGTCGTTCGACCGCAGGGGCGGTACTGTCGCTGTCCATGCAGCAGTCCCAGCCAATTTTAGATGGCAATGTGAAGCGCGTTCTGGCCCGCTATTATGCGGTAGCCGGGTGGCCGGGCGTCAAAAAAGTGGAAAACCAGCTGTGGGCGCATGCGGAACAGCACACGCCCGCTACGCGGTGTCATCACTATACCCAGGCAATGATGGACTTAGGGGCCATGGTATGTACCCGCAGCAAGCCGGACTGTGATCACTGCCCCTTACAGGCGGATTGCCTGGCCTACGCGCAGGGCAGGCAGGCTGAGTTTCCCGGTAAGAAACCCAAAAAGGCGCTGCCAGTGCGCACCACGCTGATGGTGGTGCCGGCATTCGGACGTCAGGTATACTTGCGTCAGCGACCAGCGCAAGGATTATGGGGTGGTCTGTATGGCTTTCTGGAGTGCGACAGCCGGGAGCACGCCACGCAGCGACTTCACGCCATGGGCATTGACGATTACCAGTGGCTGCCATTAACGCCGTTCAGACACACTTTTAGCCATTTTCACCTGGATATTGAACCGGTACTGGCCATGAGCGGGGCGGCCCCGGTGCCGCAGGTTGCTGAGCGTGCAGAGCGCTGGTTCAATATTGACCAGCCGGTGACCGTGGGGTTAGCAGCACCCACGCAAAAAATTATTAAACAGATAGCCCGTGTCCTGTAGGCTGGCTATCTATTCAAAAGGGTATGAGTGATATGAGCAGAACAGTATTTTGTCAGCGGTTGCAAAAAGACGCCGAAGGCCTGGATTTTCAGTTGTATCCGGGGGAGCTGGGTAAAAAGATTTTCGACAATATTTCCAAAGAGGCCTGGGCCGAGTGGCAAAAGAAGCAAACCATGCTTATTAATGAAAATAAACTGAATATGATGGAGCCTGCGGCCCGCCAGTTTCTTGAAAGCCAAATGCAGGCATATCTGTTCGAGGGCAAAGAGCCGACCATCGAAGGCTATGTGCCGCCTAAAAGCTGAGCGATTCAGGGCGGATTGTGCAAACATCGCGCAGTTGAATAAAAATCCTCAAAAAGCGGTTGACTTAAGGCGGTGAAATCCGTTTAATACGCACCCACAGCGCAACGGGTTATGACCTGTCCCGCTAACAGTTTTCGCCTCGATAGCTCAGTTGGTAGAGCAGCGGATTGAAAATCCGCGTGTCCCTGGTTCGATCCCGGGTCGAGGCACCATTACAGAGAGGCCTTGCAGAAATGCGAGGCCTTTTTTGTTTGCGTTCCGTCGGTGTCAGTACCGGTGCTGCTGCGCAGCGTGTTGCAATGCCGCCTCTGGGCACCATGCTTTGAAGCTTCGCATCAGCGGAACTTTTTTGATCCGATGGATTGAAAAGCACCGATCGTGTCGGAGCCAGTGCCAGGCGCTTGGCGACCCTGCTTGCGCGCGCTAACTAAAAGACAGGATGTGGAGGGCCTGATAAAGATTAGCGAAACTTGTCGGCCTCAACAGCGGCGAAGCACTCAAACTGAGGAGGTAAGAAATAGTAGCCTTGTTGTTTGGTGATCCCCAGCTCAACCAGGGTGTCACGCTCGGCGCGCGTTTCCAC
>JBPEWW010000108.1:0-31385 GCA_052032275.1 Alteromonas sp.
GCCAGCGCCTCATCGATATGCAAGTGAAGTGGCAGTGCTTTTTCCCGGGCCCGGGGAAGGTAGGTATTGACCACATCCTCCAGTATCAGCCGGATATTCACCGGTGTGGCCTCAATGGCCAGTTTCCCAGCCGCTAGCTTGGAATAATCCAGGATATCGTTAAGGATAGAATTAAGGGTCTGTCCTGAGCGTTTGGCTGTTTCCAGTCTGCGCCGTTGTGAGTCATCAAGGGGCTTTCGCAACACCGACTCAATTAATCCCAGTAAGCCATTCATTGGCGTGCGTAATTCATGCGACATGGTTGCCAAAAAGCGGGACTGCGCTGCTTTAGCCTGTTGTTCGGACACCAGCGCCTTTTCAAGCGACTGTGACTTATTAATACTGAGGGTAAGCGCCTTTTCCAACTGTGTAACTAACACGTAAACCATTGCCGCTACGGTGTAGTTAGTAATACAAAGCCGTACCCAGATATCAAAATCGTAAGGCTGCGAGCTCAGCGGCACTAGCAGCGTACAACTTGCCAGAAGAAGGACCACAACAAACCGGGCCACACCGCTCAGCAGCATCACGGGAAGAATGCTCGCAAGGGCGATCAGCGTAGCAGGCAGTATGCCGTTTAAATAGACCAGCAGTGGCGCGGCGGGGGTAGAAATAATGGCCCAGACAATGGCTGCTGTGCTGCTGAGCCGGGGGCGGGAGAGGGCAATTAATGCCAGTATCAGCCAGGAAACCGGAAACAGTAAAGCGATGCCTAAAGATGCAGGCCGGGAGATAAGCAGCGCGGCAAGAATGATGAGTGAAAATACCAACAGGACCCAAAACCCGTAGGTACGTATTTGGTGGGCGATTAAACGGGTATCCGGTACCGTCATTACCATGCCACAGAATCACTTTTAAGTTAGAGGTGCTGCTTAATTGATAACACAAATTGGCAAGATTGAGTGGTTTTTAAACAGATATGCTACGAAAGTATAGCTCAGGCGCGGGGGGGAACTGCGGACAGCCAGCGCTTGTCGAAGAACCTGCAAGCAGTGACCGAAGGCTGCTACAAACCGGAAACCGGGGGCGGAACAAGGCGGTCACCGAACAGGAATACCAGATTACGGCCACGTCGCTTTGCATTATACAACGCCTTATCTGCGTCTTCGAACAGCGTATCCCAGGTGTCCAGTACGTCGGTAGACTCGGCAATCCCAATACTCACGGTGGTTGTTACCCGTTTATCCTTGTACATAACTTCGCTGTCAGCCACTGCCGCTCTAAGGCGGTCGGCAATGGTATGCGCGCTGTCTATGGCCACACCAGGCATCAGGATCGCGAACTCTTCGCCCCCCATGCGACCAATGATGTCGGTATTACGGATCCCGTTTTTAAGCGTGCGGGCTACCTGCCGGAGCACCTCATCACCGCATGTATGGCCATAGGCATCATTGATCTTTTTGAACAGGTCAATGTCCACCATCAACAGCGAATGCTGAGAAACCGCGTTGTCCGCAATCGAGGCATACGCCTTCTGCAGAAAGGCACCCCGGGTATTGACCGTGGTTAAGTCGTCGCGGCTGGCGAGTTTTTGCCACTGATGCTGATTGCGCAGCACGTGCAATACCGGCAGTACTAACGCCGTCACCAGCGTGAGCAACAGGTGAGTGAGCAGGGTCAGGTCAAACAGCGCCGCAATATCAATGTCACTGCCGACCAGCATTTTTACCAGTAAAACTGTACCCTGCAGAAACAGAATAAACGCATGCACCACCAGTACCGCGCGTAATGCCGCGTAGGCACGTTGAAACGGTGATTTGCGGTGATAAAAACAGCCCTCGGTAATAAGTAGCATGCTTGCCATGGCAAACGAAGTCACCACATTTACCACCGGCCCAAACAGGCTGGCGGCCGTAAGCGCCACCAATGCGAGATAAACCAGACTCTGGGCCTTGCGGTAAAGCCGGGCTGAGGTACGGGTAAGTTCAAAGTGATAAAGGCCACAAAACAAAGCGTAGGTGGACAGCAGCAATAAAAGACAACCGGTTGCATTGAGAAACTGCAGGCCGTCCGCCGACGTTGCCGTAACGGTTGCTACCAGACCCGCAGAGAACAGGCCGCAAGAGACCGACCACCATGAATAGGCGCGGTGTTTGGGCTGGGCTTTGGCAATGGCAGTGAAGTAAATGCACACCAGCACATTCACTGCCAGAGTCATGACAATGCCGATTGGAAGGCTCAGCGACATGCCGGTAGACACTCCGTCAGGGTTCAGTTTTGACGTGTGGGTCACGTCATAAAAAACAAACCTGAGTATACCAGTTAATGCGTAACCTCGACCTTAGTATAGGTATCGTGAGGATGGCTTAGTTATGGCAAAAAATACCTTCAGCACAGTTTATGAACGTTTACGTTCATCACAGGTGTTTAATTTTGCCCTGGCTTTGCTGTCTTCTGCCAGCACCTGCTTTAAGTCTTCCATACGCTGCCGGATTGCCACGCCGTATGACTCGTCATCCCCCCAGAGCTCGGCGAGCTGGTGCATCGATTCTATGTCATGTGCCCGGAATAACTCACCCGCACGCTTGGCGTCAGCATCGCTGTTACCTAACAGTTTCAGCGCCTCAACGCCCAGTACCAGTGCCGAGTCAAACATTTCCCGGTTCAGCGAATGCACCTGCATCTGTAAAAGCTGATACGCATGCCGCCGGTCTCGGGCGCGGGCCGCAATCTTCAGGTTGGGGTAATGCTTTTGCGCCAGTTTGACAATTTGCAGCGTCTTATCCGGGTTATCAATGGCAATCACCAGTAACTCTGCGTTAGGCGCACCCGCGGCATCCAGCAGCTCTTTACGTGCAGCGTCACCGTAGTAGACCGTATTGCCAAACCGGCGCAATAAGTCGATCTGGCTGGGGCTGTGATCCAGCACGCTCACTTCGTAGCCCTGCGCATGCAGCAGACGGCCAATAATCTGGCCAAACCGCCCGTACCCGGCAATGATGACGTGACGGGACTCGCCGATGTCAGCCGGCTTGTCGAATGCCGGCTTAGTATCGCGCTGACTGCGCTGCTGTCTGTCATACACCATCAGCAGAAACGGTGTTATCAGCATCGAAATGGCCACGACCAGGGTGGTGATATCAATTTGTGCCGGTGACAAAATGCTGAGTTGACGAGATAACGATAACAACACAAAGGCAAATTCACCGCCCTGAGCCAGCGCCAGTGTAAACAGCCATTGCTGGCGGGGGTTAATATTAAACAGTTTTCCCAGTGTAAACAGCACCAGCCCTTTAATAACAATTAATGTGCCGACCAGCGCCAGAATCAGACCCGCTTGCTCCCCAAACAGCGCAAAATCAATGGAGGCACCCACCGTGACGAAAAATAACCCGAGCAACAACCCCTTAAAGGGTTCGATGTCAGCTTCCAGCTCATGTCTGAATTCACTTTCAGCCAGGACGACACCTGCCAGAAATGTCCCCAGTGCAGCTGACAGGCCTATGGCCTGCATTAACAGCGCAATGGCTATCACCAGAAACAACGCGAAGACTGTAAACATCTCCCGTAACCGGGTTTGGGCGATGAAACGAATGATCGGGGAGGAGACATATTTTCCGGCCAGGATAATCGCCGCAATGGCGGCCACCGACACGGCCACCTGAGCCATGACAGGCCAGTCGTGGACTAACGAATGACTGGCCGCTTCCATACTTGAGCGGGGCTGAAAAGACAGCAGCGGGAGCAACGCCATAATCGGAATAATGGCAATATCCTGAAACAGCAATACCGAAAAACTGTTCTGGCCAGCGTCCAGCTTCAGCCAGCCCCTTTCTTCGAGACTTTGAATAACAATGGCGGTGGAAGAGAGAGCCAGCATCAGGCCCACTGCCAGGGACGGTTGCCAGGCCAGGCCGAGTGTAAAAAATGCCACCCCAAACAGCAGTAACGCGGACACACTCACCTGTAAGCCACCGAGTCCCAGGATGGAATGGCGCAGTGCCCATAACCGCGCCGGACGCAACTCCAGACCAATTAGAAACAACATCATCACGACCCCGAATTCGGCAAAATGCATCACTTCGGTTTGATCGCCTACCAGCGACAATGCAAACGGGCCAATCAGGATCCCCGCCAGCAGGTACCCCAATACGGAGCCCAGACCAAGGCGTTTGGCCAGCGGCACAGCAATAAGTGCAGCACCAAGGTAAATTAATGCTTGTTGAAACATAGTCGGCGTACTCTAGGGTAGGGTATTAACAGTTAGCCACGACCAGGCCATGAAGGCAACGAAGATTATCCACCTGACGATACCTGTGGATGGACGGCGCAGGTCGCTGGCGAGGCTTCAGACATAAAAAAGCCGGGCGGAACCCGGCTTTACACGTGGTTACAAGCAGCTGTTAGAAACGGTATTCCACACCCAGGCTGGCTTGCTTCAGATCGGTTTCAAAGTTGGTATCGTCGATGTCCTCAACGGCCTCTTCTGCGTCCAGTTCGGCGTCATATACGGTATATTCCGCATTGATGCGCAGATTCTGAGTGACAGCAAAACTCACACCACCACCTACGAACAGACTCTCATCGTCATAATCGCCACGGAATGCATTCATTTCATATTCAGTCTCTGACCAAAGCTGACCCAGTTTACCGTAGATTGACCAGCGATCGGTGATGGGGTATGACCCGCGTAGTGCGAATGTGTAGCCATCGGTAGACGCATTCGCAAAGTCACTGCCGTAATCGCCAAAATCAATCATACTGCCTTCGATGGCAAAGTATTCATTGAAGCGGTAGCCCAGCAGGCCCTGCCACACATCTTTGTCATCATCGAATTCATCTTCACCTTCTACCCGTAGATAGCCATAGTTACCACCAACGTAAAAGCCTGCTTCATCGATGTTTTCATCGTAGCCTTGAGCGTGTGCGCCGAATGCAGTAAGTGCAACAATACCCGCGATAGTGCTTTTCATGTGCTTCATAATGACTTCCTCTAGTTTTGTGACTATCCCCCCCGAAAAGGACTGAGGGGCCGTGATAAATGTCACTATGACTAATTCAAAGCGCGTGCCAGGCCTGACACGCAGAAAATCAGCGATTTTTGAGAAAGTCTTTCAGGATTGGGTAAATTTTCTGCGTAAAAAAAACAGGCGCGTGACGTCACCTGCAAGTTGGCTATGAAAAATTCTCTGTCCGCGTGAAGCCTTTTCATGGCTGCCGCCATGCCCACGTCCTGTGAAACGATCAATCTGCTTTTTCAATTACCTGGATTGGTTTTATCCGTTATACGAAACCGCCATCCTGAACTATCTTACTTATAGGTTAATAAGTTAACAATAAATTAACATAAAGGGCGTCGCACATGCCGCCCGTCACTTGAAAGGAAATACTCGATGGCAAACTCAATCTTCAGGCGTTCGTTGGTGTCGGGCGTTGTCGCTATGGCACTGGTAAGCGGTATGGCATCAGCAGATGATCATAAAACCATGAGCAAACCGGATGGGGCTAAGGGGACTGGCGTAGCTAAGCCATTTACGCCTAAGTCCAATGCATTTTGGTGGCCGGATCAGCTTGATCTGTCGTCACTGCGGGACCATGACCGCCGCTCGAACCCATACGGTGATGACTTTGACTACGCTGCGGCATTTAACCAGCTGGACCTGGAGCAGGTGATGGCGGATGTCGATGCCTTACTCACCGATTCACAGGACTGGTGGCCAGCCGACTGGGGCAATTACGGTCCGTTCTTTATCCGCCTGTCCTGGCACAGCGCAGGGACTTACCGGACCCTCGATGGCCGTGGGGGTGGCGAAGGTGCGCAGATGCGTTTCGACCCGTTAAACAGCTGGCCGGATAATGGCAACCTGGATAAGGCGAAGCGTCTGCTGTGGCCGGTGAAACAAAAGTATGGCCGGGCACTGTCGTGGAGTGACCTGATGATCCTGGCGGGCACCGTGGGCATGAAGAACATGGGCTTTGATATTTACGGGTTTGCTGGTGGTCGAACCGATGACTGGGAGCCGGACATGGTCTACTGGGGGCCGGAAGTAGAAATGCTAGCCAGTGATCGTGAGGATCGCGATGGCAAATTACAACGCCCGCTGGGTGCGACGCACATGGGATTGATCTACGTGAATCCGGAAGGGCCTAAAGGTAAACCCGACCCGATGGGCTCGGCGAAGAATATCCGCACCGCCTTTTCACGCATGGCCATGAATGACGAAGAAACCGTGGCACTGATTGCCGGTGGCCACACCTTCGGAAAAATGCACGGTGCCCACAAAGCCGGAGAATGTCTGGATGTGGAGCCTGGCGCGGCCGGTATCGAAGAGCAGGGCCTTGGCTGGAAAAACAAGTGCGGTAAAGGAAATGCGGAAGATACAGTAACCAGCGGGCTGGAAGGGGCGTGGACGCAGGCGCCCACACGCTGGACCACCCTGTATCTGTCCAACCTGCTGAACAACGAATGGGAACAGACGCGCAGTCCGGCTGGGGCCATAATCTGGGTACCAAAAGACAAAGCGATGCATAATGCCGTGCCGGATGCGCATGTTGAAGGTAAGAAAAATCCGCCGGTGATGACCACCGCAGACCTGGCGCTGAAGTACGATCCTGACTATCGCAAAATTGCTGAGCGTTTCCTGGCTAATCCAGATGAGTATCAACAGGCCTTTGCCAAAGCCTGGTTTAAGCTGACCCATCGGGATATGGGGCCACGGGACCGTTATCTGGGCAACCAGGTGCCGGACGAAAGCTTCCTGTGGCAGGATCCGGTGCAGGACATTGACTATGACCTGGTTACGCCAGCACAGGTAGCCAATCTGAAGGCGAAGATCCTGGATACCGGTGTCAGTGTGCCCGCACTGGTTAAAGCGGCCTGGGGTGCAGCAGCCAGTTTCCGGGCATCAGATATGCGAGGGGGGGCCACCGGCGGACGCATCCGGCTGGAGCCACAGGTGAGCTGGGAAGTGAATGATCCCGCTGAACTGAAAAAGGTGTTAACCGCGCTGGAAAAAGTGCGCAGCGACTTTAACCGCAGTAACGGTGACACCCAGATCTCCATGGCCGATATGGTAGTACTGGGCGGTGCGGCAGCTATTGAGAAAGCAGCAGCAGAGGCCGGGTACGACATCACCGTCCCCTTTACACCAGGCCGGGCCGATGCGACGGCAGAGCAGACCGATGTAGAGTCGTTCGCGCTGCTGGAGCCGACAGCGGATGCCTTCAGGAATTACTTTAATGCGCAAAGCAGTTATCGCGGGCCTGCCGACATGCTGGTGGATAAGGCCGACCAGCTCAATCTGACCGTGCCAGAGATGACGGCCCTGGTGGGTGGCCTGCGCGTGCTGGGGGCGAACACAGGGGGCAGCGACCACGGGGTGTTTACCGACAACCCAGGCCAGTTGTCGAACGACTTCTTTGTCAACCTGGTGGATATGGGCGTGACATGGCGCAAATCCGGGGATGAATCGGTCTATGAAGGGGTGAACAGAGAAACTGGGGAAGTGATTTATACCGCTACCCCTGTCGATCTTATCTTTGGTTCCAATTCGGAACTGCGTGCGGTAACTGAAGCGTATGCCTACGACGGTGCTGAACAGCAGTTTGTGAATGACTTTGTCGATGCCTGGAGTAAGGTGATGCTGTTGGACAGGTTCGATCTGCGTCATGATCTGAACGCCAGTATCAACTAGTCATCCAACCTCTGCAGTTGACCGGCCAGTCGCAGGACTGGCCTTTTTTTGGTTGCCAGGTTTGCCGTGTTATTCGGCGGTGGTGTTTTTCAATGAAATTGGGTGCTCATTGATAACCCTGACTTCCCGCTGAGGGAAAGGAATTTCAATATTGTGTTCGCGTAACGTTTCAAACACCAGCAACAGCAAATCTCCCCCGACACGGTTTTTACCGTCATCAATGCCTTCCATCCAAAACTCAACAAACATGTTCACGCCAGAGTCGCCAAAACTGTCTATTTCACAGTCCGGACGCTCCTCGAACGGCACATCGTTACCACTGATGACCTGCGGGTGCGACGCCACAGCTTCGCGAATGATGTCGCACATCGCGCGGATATCAGTTTTATAGGCCACCGAAAAGTCGATGCGGTACCGCTGTTTGGGATCTTTGTGGGTCCAGTTAGTCAGTAATGAGCTGATAAACTTTTCATTGGGCACCAGAATGTCTTTACCATCATAGGTTTCCAGGACCGCGTAGCGCATTTTAAACTCGCGCACGAAGCCCTTGCTGCCGTCATCCAGCTCCACGTAATCGCCCACGGTAAGTGACCGATCCAGCAGTATGATGATCCCCGAGATAAAATTAGAGGCAATCGACTGCAGGCCTAAACCCAGGCCGACCCCGACCGCGCCACCAAATACGGCCAGTGCTGTGAGGTTAATCCCCATGATATTCAGCAATAACAGGAAGCCGACACAGAACAATGCGACCTCGAACAGTTTGACGAAAACCTCTTTCGTGGTGACGTCCAGTTTGTGATGGCGACGGATCAGGTCTTGCCCCACGTTATTTGAGGCGCGCCCGAGCCAGAAGAGCAGCGCGCCAAAAATGATCACCCGGGCTATGCCATAAGCAGATATTTGTACGTTACCCACTGAAAGTGAGGCCGACTCCAGGGCTTCAATCACTGCCGGTAGCACGCCTACCAAATGCAAAAATACAATCGGTAACCCCACCCAGCGCATAAACATGGCCACGGTGTCACTGGTCACAAAGGCCCGCACACAGGATGCCAGAAACAGCATCACGGCAATTACAAGGGCCACTTCCAACAGCCAGGCGTTAAACTGGTATTCATCGCCCAGCACGGCGGTGAGTTTTAACAGCGTGATGGCAAGAATAGGATAAAAGGTGCCGCCGATACGCCAGCCCAGCCATTTCAGCGCATGATCACTCTCAGCAGGTTGCTGACGTGTCACCGGCAGCCGGTTGCGTAAGGTGCTTCCCAGCAGGTAGGCAATCAGGTAAATACCGGCAATTAAGCATAGCTGCACAATAAACTGCTTACTGAGCACGGCGGCTGCGGCGTGTTGCAAAAATGCCTGCCACTGTTCAAGCAGTGAGGAGATATCCATTGTAGTACCTTTTATTGCTGACTCTGCAGACGCAAAGTGGTTTATGGCGATGTACGCCATTGTATTGCTGCTGTTTGTACCTTGTAATGTATTAAGGGTAAAGCAAAATTATCGCTTTACCAGTGTCGCCGCTACCCTGCATGGTGCGTTGAGCGCTACCTTGCTGGTACCTTTACCAGGTACTCATCCAGGTCACGGCTCAGCTGCCGCGCAAGGTCAACATTACGGAGAAAAAACGCCGGTCTGATATTAGTGAACGTATCGCTCGGTGTGTGGTAGTGGGCATGGGTGTCGCCAGTCATAAATATGCTATCAATCCCCAGCGATAAAAAACTGGCGTGGTCACTGGCTTTGCGCCAGTCCGGGCGGGCCAGGTAGCGGGCATGCGGGCGGTATAAGCGGGCCGGACTAAGGGCAATCCGCTGTTGTACCGCCTCACGTTTAAATTGTTCGAGCCAGTCACGCAGCCCACGATTACGCCGGGGAGTAAGAATGAATACCCGCTGGCTGCGGCCGCCGTGAGCAAGCATATCCAGATTCAGGTTAAGTTTTATGCGTGCAATGGGGAGCGGGCTGCTTTTCAGCCAGTGTTTCGAGCCGTATAACCCGGCCTCTTCTGCATCGGTGGCAACAAATATCACACTATGGTGGGGCTTTTGCGTTGCAAACGCGTGCGCCACGGCCAGCAGCACCGCAACCCCTGACGCGTTATCATCGGCCCCGTTGAAAATCCGCCCACCCCGGGTGCCCAGGTGATCATAGTGGGCAGTGATCACCAGGTAAGCCTGCGGGTGCGTGGTGCCCACAATCTGGCCGCTGAGATTAACGCCGCAGGTTTGAGCGGCGGCTAACTGGTCACAAAAAGGTTGCCGAAAGTCGCTGTTCAGGGGCGCCAGTCCCAGTTCGGTAAACCGCCGCTGCAGATAGTGCTGCGCCGTGTGATGCCCCGGCGTCCCGGGCTTACGTCCGCCCATGGTGTCGTCAGCCAGTTGCGCCAAATCCGCCAGTGCCTGCTGGTGGACGGTTGTGCTGCTGATATCTGCCTGTTCCCCGGCGAACGACTTTGTGCTCACCGAAAGAGCGATGAGTAAAATCAGCACGGCGCACCCGTAGCGGTACATTAACGATTTACCTGGGGTATACATCTCTTTTGTGACGCTCCGTGGATACCTGTTGGCTCGGTATTGGGCGAACGGTGCAGGTAACGGTTTATATGCTGTTAATTACAGCCCAGGTTACGAAGAAGTCTAGTCCGGTTGTGCAGTTTGCGATGAAAGTCAGACGTCAGGTAAGAATGGGGGCCAGTAACCGGCCGCCATGTGCAACGGGCAGTCGCGACCGGGTGCCACGTCAGAAGCGTGCCCGGTCAGCGTTATTACGGGCGTTTTACCAGCAGGTCGCTGTTTGCCAACACATCCAGGTTCTGGCGGATCAGCCGGTGATGGCTTAACTGCTGCGCTTTTTCCAGATCGGCGCGACAGGCATCGGCGTCACCTGTCATGCAGTAATACACCGCACGGTTATTGTAAGCCATGGCACTGGTGGCAGCACTGGCGACCGCATCATTGCAGGATTGCCGGGCCGTAGTCAGATTGCCGGTGGCAATGTGGGCCACGCACAGGTTGTTCAGCAGCGGGGCCCGGCGAGACGGGGCAGAAGACATATGCAGAGCCGCCAAGGTTTTGCGGATGCCCGCCACATAGTCGCCGGCCTCAATTTCACGCACGCCGTTGACCTCCTCTGCACTGGTTTTGAGTTTCAGCGCCGGGGCATCTGCTGCATGGGCAGAAACGGGCAGAGTAATTGCAGCAATAATTGATAGGATTGGTGCGTGTTGACGTAGCTTAGCCATAAGATTTCCTTACACGTGGTGGCGGTCGGTGGCAGCAGCGCCGGTGCGCGCTTGTCATTGACAAGCCGCGCGTGAACGGGTTGCCTTGTGGGCGAGTATGCGAAGCCAGGCAAAGGGCTGCCTGATGGTTGGGTAACAAAATGCTGATGATTTTCTAATGGTTTGTTATCTTCATGATATATATAGAAAACTTGTTTGACTGTCTGGGCGGGTGACAATTGACGATGACCGAAAATGCTGAACTAACACGCTTTACCGTCGGCGAATATCTGGTGAATACCGATGATAATACGGTGACCTCCGGTGACGTGGAAAAACACATAGAGCCCAGAGCCATGCAGGTCTTACAGGTGCTGGCTGCGCAGGCCAATAAAACTGTGCATCGCCACGCGCTGCTAGAGCAGGTGTGGGGGGACCGGGTGGTAGTGGATGAAGCGCTCACCCGCACGATTTCCCAGTTACGCAATGCTTTTAATGACAATAACCGGCGTACAGTGATTCAAACCGTACCAAAAAAGGGGTACCGGCTTAACGGGACGGTACACTGGCTGCAGGAGCCGGAAGGCCTGACGCCACCGGCGGTGACCGATCCGCTTCGGCCTGAGCAGGCTGAGGTGCCGCCACTCCCGGACGAGGTCATCCCGTCCAGCCACGCAAGCAGCCAAGGTAACAGGTGGTGGTGGGGCGTGCCGTTAGTATTCGTGGTCGTGATCATTGGCGTCGTGGCCTGGTTGGTGCAGTCTTCAGACTCCAGTCTGCTGGACGAAGCGCCTTCAGTGGCGGTGCTGCCATTAACCAATGCGGGCGGGGAAGAAAAGTCTGCTTATCTGGCCCAGGGGATCTCAGAAGAGCTGGTGACCGCTCTGGGGCGGGCAGGCAATCTGCGGGTCCCCTCACGGTACAGTACCCTGATAAGTGCCCGGCAGCATACGACGGTAGAGGCGCTCGCCGGGGCGCTGGATGTCCGCTTTTTGCTTGAAGGCAGTGTGCAGCAGGCGGATGGACGGTTTCGTATCACTGTGCGCCTGATTGATGCGACCAAAGATACCACCGTGTGGAGCAATACCTACGAGGACGAAAATGCCCAGCTGCTTACCCTGTCAGATACCGTGGCGCAGGATGTGCTTGCCGTGCTACTGCCGTCTGCCGGTGCCGCTTCGACGCTGGGGTCCCGGGGACAGGTGAGTAGTGCAGACGCCTATCAGGCGCTGCTGAAAGGCAACTACTGGTTGATGAACGGCAGCACCAGCGACTGGTTTCTGCAGGCCGAAGCGGCGTTTAATCAAGCCATTGAAGAAGATCCCGGCTACGCGCGCGCCTATGGCAGTCTGGCGTATATTTATGCCCGCTATGACTATCACGACCGGCACCTGGCACCTGATAAAGGCCGGCAGCTGGCCAGAGCCGCCATCGATAAAGCATTGGCGCTGGATCCCAATGATAGTTATGCGCACCTGGCCCGGGCGATACTGGCCACGTCTACGCAGCAATTCACCGCGGCTGAAAAAGCCCTGCAACAGGTACTGCAACAAAGCCCCGGTCATCCGTCAGCCCTCTACCTGTATTCTGAACTGAGGCTGGCGCAGAATCAGTTTGACGCCGCACAACGGTATGCGGAGCTGGCGCTGGAAGCCGACCCGTACTCGCCGTGGATTAACGTGAACCAGGCGATTGTTTATTTCTGGCAAAATAAGCTGGAAGCTGCGCTTAAGGCGACTGAGGCGGCTATCGCAATTGATGATAAATACACCTGGGCGTATGTATGGAAAGCAAAGATCCTCCATCATATGGGCCGCCTGCCTGCAGCCATAAAGGTTATGCAGCAAAGCCTTGAGGAAGATGCATCCTCACCAGTGAATACGGCGTATGCGGGTCTATTGTATCTGGAGTTGGGCCTCACAGAGCAGGCAGACGCGCTGTTTACCACTACCGCGTCATTGCTGGGGGACGGCCCGGATGCGCGGTTATGGAAAGGGTTTGTCCGCTTAGCCTACCGGCAGCAAAATCCTGATGTGGCAGCGGCACTGCTGGCTGAGTCGGCGTTGCTGGATAACCGTATTTTTTCGCTGGTCCCTGTGCTGGTGAATATATACCGGCAACTGGGGGAGGAGGAAAAAGCTATTGAGGTATTACACCAGTCATGGTGGGCCAAGACTGAGCTTAAGGTTAACTACCTCAATGTGCATCGTGTGGCGGGAATAACCGCCCTGCAGGGGGCGACGGCAACGCATACGGCATCAGGGCGTATTCCTGCCGAAATACTGCCCAGGGTGGCCAGCACCTTTGCTATGCTTATCGATCACGCGGACTCAACAACCGCCCGGGAGGTAGTGGCCGAGCAGCTGAAAACGCGCTGGGTACCCTATATCTGGAGCGCCGGCAGCAACCCGTTTAGCCGTGTTAGCGCCCAGACGCCGGCGTTAACTGAGGCCTGGCAAACTTTCCTGCAGCGTCGCCAGACGGCCGCCGCTGAGGTCACCACAGCGGCGCAGTGAAGCGGGCCGCCGTGGATATGGGTGAGGGGACAGCCGCGGCTGTTGTTTATATGCACAAAAAATATGCTAGCCACGGGTAAACAAGGGTGCTACCATGCGCTCGCCTTTTGAAGGTTCTATTTACATTTGATCATTGCTACATCCGAAAGTCCCTTGTTTGTCCCCTTGTGCGATTCACATTACGACCTCTACTGATTTAGACCTGTTACAAAGCGATAGCCCTTCAGTGCGACCCGGGTTGCGAATGCACCCATACATTTATTTATATCAGGAGTTATCTATGTCTACAGTGACAGGTACAGTAAAGTGGTTCGATGAAACTAAAGGTTTCGGTTTTATTTCTCAGCCAGACGGCGGCAAAGACGTATTCGTTCACTTCCGCGCGATCAAATCTGACGGCTTCCGTACACTGACTGAAGGTCAGAACGTGCAGTTCGTTGTTGAGCAAGGCCAGAAAGGCCCTCAGGCTTCAGAAGTAGAAGTACTGTAAATACCCGAAATACCCCGGGCGCAGCCTTTGCGCCCGTCTATCCAGCCCCGTCTTCATGTCCGTTATTCTTACCATCTGAGGTACGCATGCCATTTTCAAAGTTGGGCTTATCCGCTCCACTGCTTAGCGCTATTGCTGCGCAAAATTATCAAACGCCGTCACCTATTCAGGAGCAGGCGATCCCGCCTATTCTGGCCGGAAACGATGTGCTAGCCGCTGCCCAGACCGGAACCGGTAAGACTGCGGGCTTCGCGCTGCCTGTATTGCAACGCCTGTCGGAAGGGCGCAAGCCTGGCGCAAACCAGGTACGCGCACTGATTTTGACACCCACTCGTGAGCTGGCCGCCCAGGTGGCTGACAGTGTGACTGCACTGAGTACCGATCTGCCTTTATCGACGGCGGTCGTGTTTGGTGGTGTGGGCATTAATCCGCAAATGAAACGCTTGCGTCGCGGTGCTGATGTGCTGGTGGCTACGCCGGGCCGGTTACTGGATCTTCATCAGCAAAATGCTGTGAAATTCGATCAGCTGGAAGTGCTGGTACTGGATGAAGCAGATCGTATGCTGGACATGGGTTTTATCCATGACATAAAGCGGATCCTCAGGCTGTTACCTGCCAAGCGTCAGACACTGCTGTTTTCAGCGACGTTTTCAGACACAGTGACCGCCCTTGCGCAAACCATCACCAACAACCCGGTGAAAATCTCAACCGCACCGGAAAATTCCACTGTGGAAGTGATTGACCAGAAGCTGGTACCGCTGGATAAAAGCCGGAAAACATCGGCTTTAATCAAAATGATCAAGCAAAACAACTGGACGCAGACACTCGTGTTCAGCCGGACGAAACACGGTGCAAACCGGATCGTGAAAAAGCTGCAGTCGGCCGGGATTGCCAGTGCGGCAATTCATGGTAATAAAAGTCAGGGCGCCCGGACTAAGGCGCTGGCAGAATTTAAGCAGGGTGACATTGACGTTATGGTCGCCACCGATATTGCGGCCCGGGGTATTGATATCAGTCAACTGCCGGTGGTGGTGAATATCGACTTACCTAATACGGCTGCCGATTACGTGCACCGGATAGGACGTACCGGCCGTGCCGGGGCCACCGGACAGGCCTGGTCGCTGGTCAGTGCCGATGAACTGCAGCAGCTGAAAGACATTGAAACCCTTATTCAAAAGCTTCTGCCAAGACAGGAACTTGAAGGCTTTGTGCCGGAGGTGGCATTGCCTGAAACCCGTCTGTCTGCACCGAAAAAGCCGAAGAAGCCAAAGAATCCGAAAGCCCAGCAGCCGCAAATAGCCAGACGTGGGCAGGACGGCCGGCCAGCCCGTTCGTCGGCACCGCGTCGCCGTCGGTCCTCGCAGAGCACCTCGTCGTCTGCCGCCTACTCCTCTTAAAGCGTGAGCAGCTGCTAAGCAGACAGGGTAGAGGCCGCTTTATAAGCGGCCTTTTTCGTATTTGCGTGCTACACAACCAAGCACTGGACCTAACCAACAACGCTGACTGGAACTGTATTCACAGCGCAACTTCGCTATCTTAGACGAAAGGTGTGCTCTGGAGTAATTATGGTTCGGTTTCCGGCTTTTCCCTTTCTGTACATAACGATAATGCTATTCGGGTTGCTGGTTAGCCCTGCTGTGGTAGCGAACAGGAGCCAAACAGCGTGCGAATTCGATTGTTTGCCGGGTAACGGCGATGTGGCTCGCCGCATCCTCAGTTATTCTCAGCTGACCGGTGCCTCCCCCAGCGCACTGATCGATTATCAACATTACGGCCTGCCCGCCAATGCCGCCTCGCCGACGAATTATTTGGAGGGATCGCTGTCACTGACTATTTCACCGGGTACACTCGTTGAACATGGGACAGCGCTTAAAGGCCAGTATCAGGATCCTGCCACTCTGCCACCGTTTGATTTTCAGTTCGTACAGCATGGCTCCCACGTTATCCCGGTTACCCGACAGCTGGTGCATACCGGCCATACCACCTGGGAGTGGCTGTTATTGCCCGGCAGGGTATGGGACGAAAAGGGCGACCAGGGTTTTTCGCGCGTGGCGATACCGTTTGCCCTGCAGGAGATTAACGCCAACTGTACCCACAATGGCGTGCTAACGTTCCTGTTTCGTGGGGATGGCAGCGTATCAAATGCACATTATCAAATTGGCCAGGAAACCTGCTCCTATTTTCAGTTTACGCTGCACGGCAGCGCAGGCATAAAGTACCGGCCACATGCTGTCGAGGATGCCGCAGGCGTGCGCGCCCGTTATGAGCAGGAAGTGGCAGCACGGACCCCTGTCAAACCACTGGCAGACCTTGCCTCCGACTTTCCCACAGCCGGTATAGACATTTCTGCACTCACCAGTGACCAGGACGCGGCCCATCTGACCAGCGCCGGAGTCTATTATCGCGGGGTGCATTACCGTCAGGCCTGTGAAACCCGGCTGGGCACCTATCCGTATTGTGACCAGTTGGCGCTGCCGTCGTATTCGCTGGCTAAAACCTTAGTCACCGGGCTGGGCGTCATGCGTGCAGCCCAAATATACAGCCCCTCAATAGCCGGCCTGACGGTCAGCGATTACATTGCTGAATGCGACATGCCGCGCTGGCAGGATGTGACGCTGCTCAATGCCCTGGATATGGCGACCGGTAACTATAACGATGCAGCCTATGCGCGGGATGAAAGCAGTGAAGCGACAATTGCCGGCTTTTTTAGCCAGTCCACGCATGCAAAGAAGGCCCGCTTCAGTTGCCACTATCCGCGCAAAGCGCCCCCCGGCAGCCGATTTGTTTACCACACTTCCGATTCTTATCTGGCCGCGCGTCTGTTGCAGCAGTTTTATGCTGACCAGCAGGGGGCCGGTGCCGACTTTTTCCGGGATTGGCTGGTCAACGATATCTTCAAGCCGCTGGATTTAAGTCCGCTGAGTTACCACAGTAAACGCACCTATGACGAGGAATCTCAGGTATGGGGCGGTTATGGACTAACGCTGCTGGGCGACGATCTTGTAAAGCTGGGTCGCTGGCTGGCTGAAGGGCAGGGGCGGTTGCGCGGTGAACAGGTGCTATCCCCGCAACTGTATGCCGAGGCGATGCAACAAACTGACGCAGCCGGGCTGGCGACGGGCAAGCATGGTCGCTATCAGCACGGGATATGGGCGTACAACGCTGGCCATGAGGGAGCGCTTAATTGCCGCAGCCCGCTGTGGTTACCCTATATGTCAGGCTTTGGTGGCATCGGTGTGGTAATGTTGCCCAATCAGATGGTGTACTATTTTGTCAGTGACAACCACCAACATGGGTTTCTGACGACGCTGCGGGAGTTGGCTAAAATTTCCCCGCTATGCGGTTCTGCGGCATCTGGATCCTAATCCAACCGGCATCTGGCCCTAACCGTGTTGAATCTGCCGCAGTAGGGTAAGACATGGAAAAATGTTGAGTGATACGTCTATGAAAGCTGTTATGACGGTACAGGCCGACGGTATGGCCGCACGAATTATGCTGGCATTTCTCGCCACGGCGGGGCTATTCTACGTGAATATCATGCCGGCCATTGTGTCCGGATTAATTGATTCACTGGGGTTTTCCCGGGCTGATGCGGGATTAGTGGCATCTTTTAATATTTATGGCGCGGCCGTGGGCGCTCTGGCGGCAGTATTTATTATTACCCGGCTGCACTGGAAGCCGCTCGCCGTGGGCTTGTTGCTGGCCCTTATCAGCCTGGATGCGTTGTCGATACTGGTCACCGAGCCGCTCACCATGAAACTGTTGCGGGGCGTTCACGGTATGGTCGGTGGCATGCTGGTGGGAGTCAGCTTTGCAGTTATCGCCAGAGTGTCACTGGTGCATAAAACCTTTGGCTACCTGTTATTTGTCCAATTCGGGCTGGGCGGCTTAGGCGTAATGCTGCTGCCTCCACTAGCGCCCGTGTACGGCACCGCCGCGCTGTTCTTGTCTCTGATAGCCTTCAGTACTGTGAGCCTGATTATGCTGAGCTTTTTACCCGCGTATCGGGTCGAGGATGCACCGGCAGTGACCGGTGACGGGGTGGTGCAATGGCGGCCACTGGCCGCAGCGCTGCTGTCAGTATTTCTGTTTCAGGCTGCCAATATGGGGCTTTACGCTTACATTATCGATCTGGGTAAAGCCTATGGTCTGACGCTGGAGTTTATTTCGCCAACACTGGGGATCTCTGCCTGGGCTGGGCTCATCGGTGCCTGGCTGGTGATCGTTTTCTCTACACGGTTTGGCCGGGCGGTCCCCCTGCTGGTGGCTACCCTGCTTACTGTGATGGCAACAATCGCGCTGCATTACAGTGCATCAAAGTCGGTGTTCTGGTTAGCCAATGTGCTGGTGGGCATTACCTGGGCGTTTTGTATTGCCTACCTGCTGGGCATCTGTGCGGAGTTTGATAAGTCAGGAAAGATGGCCGCACTGGGCGGTTTCGCATCTAAAACCGGCCTGGCATCCGGGCCTATGGTGTCGGCGTTATTGCTTTCCGGGGGGAATTATTCGGTGCTCATTAATGTGGCTGCAGTGGCACTGGTAGGCTGCCTGCTTATTTGTCTTTATCCTACCCAGCTACTTGATAAGCTGGATAAATCCGTTCAGGATGGCGTCAGCGGATAATGATAATAAAGCATGCTACAACACCTGTTCACTCTTGATGACGACGGTTCCACCAGTCTTCAGCGCCAGCTTCAGCGCAAATTAATCGAGGCCATTCTCAGCGGTTACTTTGCCGCGGGCTCGCGTATGCCTTCTTCGCGCAAGCTGGCGGATATGTTAGGTGTGTCGCGCAATACGGTAGTGGCAGCCTATGAACAGCTGATTGATGAGGGGTACCTGGCCAGTCGCGAGCGCAGCGGTATTTTCGTCAGCCATCATTTGTTTGATGATCATGCGCAAATGTCCAACGTTGCTGACACGCCTGACAATGCTTTCGACTGGGGCCGGGTGTGCAATACCAACACCATTGAGAGCAGCAATCCCCCTTATCCGGACAACTGGGACGATTACACTTACCCGTTTATTGATGGTCAGTACGACCAGTCGTTATTTCCGCTGAATCAGTGGCGGGAATGTTCCCGTATGAGTTTAAATGTGGATGAGATCCAAAGCTGGGCCCGTGATAGCGGGTATCAGGACGACCCTAATCTCATTCACGAAATTCGCACCAAGGTGCTGCCTCGCCGGGGAATTCAGGCCAGCCCGGACAATATTCTGGTGACGCTGGGGTCGCAACAGGCACTGTATTTGCTGAGTCGCTTGCTGATGAACTCCACCACATTGCTGACGATGGAAGAGCCTGGCTATCAGGGCATGCGACAGCTTGCGCAGCACAACCTGTGCCCCATCCGATATGCCGGTATAGAAAAAGACGGTATCCGGCTTGCCGATATTTGCGCACAAACCCGAATGTTGTACGTCACGCCCAGTCATCAGGTGCCGACCGCAGTCACCATGTCGAAAGAAAAACGGGAAGCCTTAATGCGTATGGCGACCGAGCAAGACTTCATCATTATTGAAGATGATTATGAAAGTGAAGCGAACTTCGTCAGTAACCCGAACCCCGCGTTAAAAAGTCTCGATCAGGATGGCCGGGTGGTCTATGTTTCCAGTTTCTCGAAAGCCCTGGCGCCCGGCCTTCGAATGGGATTTATGGTGGGCAGTCCGGCGCTGATTAGCCGTGCAAGGCAACTGCGGGCCATGATGCTGCGGCACCCGCCAGCAAACAATCAACGCATTATGGCACTGTTTTTATCCCTGGGTTACTACGACATGACCATGCGCAAGTTGTACCAGGCCATTAGCGAACGATGGCAGGAGCTACGTGAAGCCCTGAATCATTACCTGGGTCCTTATATTGTGACCAGTGAAACTATGGGGGGCAGTACCTGCTGGGTGAAAGGTCCACCTGGATTACACAGTCAGCGTTTTGCTGAAGCCGCGGCTGCAAAAGGGATCCTGATTGAGCCTGTGGATCGCTTCTATGGCCGTGCAGAAAGACCTGAGTGCTATTTTCGGCTGGGCGTCCGCAGTCTGCCAAAAGAAAAGATCCGGCCCGGCATTGCCGAGCTGGCACAACTCATCGACGACATCCGTGCAGATGGCGACCCGGCCTTTGGCCGGCACCTCACCGGCAAAAAGCTAAAAGCGTTTGTCAGCAATGTCACATTTACCGGACATACGGTGTTCGGCGACCCTTATCGGATCACCTTGTTTGCTAATGGTAAAATGGAGGGGGTCGAAGGACATCAGGACGAGAAACACGACGTGGGTACCTGGTGGCTGAAAGGCGATACCTGGTACCGGCAATGGGAACACTGGTCCTATGGCGAACTCTTAGGGTTCGATATCTATGTCACCGACTCGCGCATTCACTGGGTACGGGACGGCAAGCTGGTGGATGCAGCAAACTACCGCACGAAATAACCACTGGCCCTATCGACAAATCCGGTTTGGACCTACTCTCACCAAACCCGGCTGTTTACTCTGACAATCATTAACAAACTTCCTTCAGGACTGACAGGAGAATGAAATGACAGTCATGAGTATCGCGGGCCTGCAACTCGCCCTTCCGGCCAGTGGCGACAATTTTGAGACAATCGCCCGGCAGGTGCGCGCCATCAGAAAACGTTTTCCACACGTTAGCATGGTGGTGCTCTCCGAACTGGCTACCTTCGGTCCGGCCCCCCGTTATGCTGAAACCCTGCCCGGTGAGACCGAATTAAAGTATGCCGCCCTGGCTGCAGAAACGGGCCTGTGGCTGGTAAACGGTTCACTGTTTGAGCGCGCTGACGAGTGTGTGTTTAACACCACTTCGGTACTGTCACCCAGTGGCGAAGTGGTGGCCCGGTACCGCAAGATGTTTCCCTTTCTGCCTTACGAAGAGGGAGTCTCTGCCGGCGCAACGCCGTGTGTGTTCGAGATCCCCGGCATGGGAAAAATTGGTCTGTCTATTTGTTATGACATGTGGTTTCCGGAAACCCTGCGCGCACTAAGCTGGCAGGGCGCGGAAGTCATCATTCATCCAACGCTCACCAACACCATTGACCGCGATGTGGAGCTGGCTATCGCACGCAGCGGCGCAGCGACCAACCAGTGCTACATGGTTGATATTAATGCCGCCGCCACGATGGGGGTGGGTCAGTCCATTGTCGTTGGCCCTGGTGGCGAGGTCATTCACCAGTCTGGCACAGATCACGAGGTGATTGTTTTCGATGTGGATTTTGCCTATGTACGGCGGGTGCGGGAGCGCGGCTGGCAAGGACTGGGGCAGCCGCTGAAAAGCTTTCGCGATCACCCCGTCAGCTACCCGCAATATGAGTCAGGGAACCGCTCAGCGCATCTTGATGCGCTCGGTCCGCTGAAGAAACCCGGCAAACTGGTCTGAAAAAAATAACAATCTGGCACTAACGCCAGCCTGACTAAATTTTTACAGTCGATGTGAATATAAAAAATACAATGAGTGAAGGAACCAGACTGATGAAACACAATTCAAGCAAATATTTTGCGCTGTCGCCGCTGGCGCTGGCCATGAGTGCAACCCTGTGTAGCCAGGTCGTCCATGCACAGGAAGACGAAGAGGCACGGGTTGTAGAGCGTATTGAGGTTACCTCGTCACGTCGGGTATCGACAGTAGAAGAAACGCCTTACAACCTGTCCGTGATTAATGGCAGTGAATTAAGCGAGCGGAATATCGTTGATTCAGTGGAGATGATCCGCAATGTCGCGGGTGTGACGGCGGTGGATCGCGGGTACCGCAATTCAGGTGTGCTCAACAATATCATTATTCGTGGTATGAACGTGGACTCATCGGGGAATGGTGATTTCGCACTCAATGCCTCACCTACGGTGTCTTCCTATGTCAATGACACGCCTTTGTTTGCCAACTTCATTCTCAAAGATATTGATGCCGTAGAGGTGCTGCGTGGACCGCAGGGCACCCTGTATGGATCCGGTGCACTGGCCGGCACGGTCCGTTACCGCATGAAACGGCCGGAACTGGAATATTTCAGCGGCCATGTGTCGGGTGTGGTTAGTCAGACTGATGGCTCTGAAGGGGTAAATCAAAATTATGATGCGCTGGTCAACATCCCGCTGACTGATAGCGTAGCGTTTCGGGCGAATGCGGGGGTCATCCGCAACGACGGGGTAGTGGATTATCCAAACGTTTACCGACTCAATGCGCAAGGCGCCCCGGTCGCAGAGGACGGCGATGTGGCCAATGGCGACCCCGTGTTCCGTGGGGTTGAAGATGCCGACACCGTAGATATCGATTATGGCAGAGCCTCATTGTTATTTGCTCCTTCAGAGACGTTTAGCGCACTGCTTTCCTATCAGTATCAGTCAGACGAAATCGGTGGACGCCGTCAGGTAACCACAGGGACAAACTGGGTATCGGGTAATGAGCAGGCATATGATGAATATGAAAATGGGGCCATCCAGCTCGAGCCCTCCGAACGAAAAGTGGATCTGATGGCCCTGGAAATGGAGTGGAATCTGGGCTTCGCCACGTTGTCATCCAGCAGCTCCAGTTATGAGCATACCGGCAGTTCCGTGAGTGACAACACCGGCTTCTACGCCCAGAACAACTGGTTCGCCTGGTTTTATGGCGGTTCTCCCCGTCCGATGGCAAGCGCGGTGCGATCTTATGAAGACGAAGGCTTCAGTCAGGAAGTGCGGCTGGTTTCTGCGCCAGGGGACACCTTTGACTGGATTGTCGGTGCGTTTTATCTGGATCAGGAGACCCGGGCTACCCAGGATAGCCTGATGCCTGGTTTTTCGGAGTGGGCGATGGCCAGCGGATTTGATGAAACCCTGGCCAGCTGGGGCGGGACCCTGACAGATCAGGACTTTTTATACCGTGACAACGGGGATGTGAAAGATCTGTCGGTATTTGGTGAGCTCACCTGGCATGCGTCATCCAGACTGGATATTACGGTAGGATTGCGCCGCTTCGATAATGAAGTGTCAAACGATACCCGCATTGAACTGCCCATTTATCCTGGCCCGGCCGAGGTGAGCGCCACCACGGAGGAAAGTGATACCCTGTTCAAAGTGAATGTGTCGTATGATGTTTCAGATGACATGATGGTTTATGGCACAGTGTCGGAAGGTTATCGCCGGGGTGGAACCAGCGCGGTGCCGCTGACCGGCGGCTTCGCAGAAAACCCGGAATACCTCAGCTACGACTCGGACGCGGTGGTCAATTATGAGGTGGGTGTTAAAGGTAACACGGGTAAGCAGTTCTACGCAGTGACGCTGTACCGGATGGACTGGGAAGACCCTCAGCTCAATGTCACCACGCCTAACTGGGGATTCTACGCGGCCGTGAACGGCGAATCGGCCCGCACCCAGGGGGTTGAATTTGAAACCCGCGGGTACCTGACCGACGATCTGCAATACGGGCTGGGCTATGCGTATACCGATGCGGAACTGACCGATGATCTCATTACCCCGGCGGGCACCGAGGCGGACCCCAGTGAGGTACTGAAAGCTGAGGCCGGTGAGCGTTTGCCCAGTACGGCAGAGCATACCTTCAGCGCCAGCCTGGAGCATTATTATGAATTGGAAGGAGAGTACTACCTGCTAAATAGAGCAAGTGCTTACTACCAATCTAACTCAAGAAATGCGCTGGGTGATGATCCAAACTTCGACATATTGCTGCCGTCATTCTGGATCGCCAATGCCAGTTCGACATTGCATGCGGAAAACTGGAGCGTTACGCTCTTTGTGAAAAACCTGTTTAATGAAGAGGGTGTCACCGGGATCCTGTCAGAGGGGTATATGGGAACCGATCCAGACGAAAATTTCTACGGGAATGCGTCTAAATCCTATATCACCCAGCCTCGCACAGTCGGCGTGTCACTCCATTATATGTTCTAAGGACGCACTATTGGAATCGCTCATCCGGCCTCATGTTGAGGCCGGAAACTTTACCGCTGCCCGGCAGCAGCTCGTTACATACATGGCTTCACTGGCAACACCCACGGCGGCGTTATTGGCAGAGGCTGCCTACTGGAGTTGTCAGGCCAATGACTTTAGTCAGGCCGCCGTCTGGTACCGGGCAGCGTGTGAGCGCGAGCCCGAACATCACACTTATCATTATAATCTTGCCACCACACTACGTATCACAGGCGATATTGCCGGTGCTGATGAGGCGTTGCACCGTCATTTAGCACTGGTGCCAGAGGATGGGGAAGCGCATTGGTTACGTGCGCAACTACACACGCAGACAGCTTCCAATAACCAGGTCGCCTCACTGAAGGCGCTGCTCCAGCGCACACTACCGCCAAAACAGCAGGTACACGCTTGGTACGCACTCGGGAAAAGTCTGGAAGATATCGGCGACTATGACGGGGCATTCTCGGCAATTTCGAAAGGAGCCTCGCTACGGCGACAGTATCTGAATTATGATGTCAGTCATGATGAGGCGATCTTTACCGAAATTGCAGACACGTTCAACACACAGTGGCACACGCAGACCCGGTCAGGTCAGGGGGGAAACGGCAATACATTTATTGTGGGTATGCCCCGCTGTGGCAGCACGCTAACAGAGCAGCTATTAAGCGCACACAATGGCGTCGTTGCCGGTGGCGAACTGAATACGTTCTCCGCACAAATGATGCAACTGGTCGCGCAACAAACCCGCGTCACTTCAGTCTTATCGGCCATTAAGGCCAGTGCCGGGCTCGATTTCGCTTTACTGGGTGAGCGTTATCAACACGCGACCCGGGAATATCGCAGCGATGGGGCGGTGTTTACCGACAAGCTCCCGCTCAACTTTTTATATGTAGGCCTGATAGCCAAAGCTATGCCTGAGGCCCGCTTCATTGTCATGGAACGCGATCCCATGGATGTGGTGTGGTCGGTATACAAACACTTGTTTACCCACACGTACCCTTTTTCCTATCAGTTGGATGAAATCGTCCGGTATTACCGGGGGTATCGACAGCTTATGGCGCACTGGCAAACGCTGTTTGCTGACCGGATGCTGACGGTGCAGTACGAAGCTCTGGTGCAAGACCCCGGTAAGCAGACCCAACGACTTGCCGACTTTATTAACCTGGAATTTGAGCCGCAAAGTTTACAGTTTTACCGGCAGGACACGCAGGTAACCACGGGCAGTGCCACCCAGGTACGCCAGCCGATATATCAGCGCAGCGTTGGCGGGTGGACCCATTACCGTGAACAACTCGCTGCGTGCAGAACACAGCTAAAAAGCGCCGGGTTATTGTGATGCCCGGCGGATCTGTTCGTTCAGCGCTGCAGTGAAAAAACGGACTTTATTGGGCTCAGCCGGTACCTGTTTGTGTACCAGTGATTGCGCAAAGTTGTATTGATAACGGTTTGGGTTCAACAAACGAAATGATTGCTGCGCGACTTCATTACGTATATAGCTGCGTGGCAAATAGCCAATAAACCGGCCCGACGCGATTAATGCTTTGCGCGAATCAAACTGATAAGCGGTCGCACCGGGAGTAAGTTTACGCAACTGCTCGCGACCTTCCTGACTAATTTCCACGCCGGGAATGACCGCGGCGTGGCTGGCAATTACGCTATCGGTAATTGCAGTGTCAGCCACATTAAAAAGCGGGTGACCGTGTGCACAGCAAAGATATATCGGCTCATGCAGTGTATCGGTGTAGGCCAGGCCGGTCATTTTCCGGTAGCCGGGAAACAGGCCAATATGGGCTTTATCTTTCAGCAGCGCCTGCTCAATATTATCGATACGGTCACCATCCAGGGTAATGGTCAGCGCCGGTGCTTTCGCCATCATCCGGTCCACCGTGGCCGCCAGCAGAGCCAGCCTCTCGTTGTCCAGTACATCGGCGTGCAAAATTACTAACGTACCAGCAATCTGATCACTAAGCTGTGACACCGCATTAGAGAAGTCCCCCAGCGCTGAAAACAACGGCAGACACGCCTGATACACCGTTTGTCCGTCCGGGGTCAGTAAAAAGCCGCCCCGCCCGCGTTGGCACAAAGTCAGGCCCATGCGGGTTTCCAGACTGTTCATGTGCACGCTGATGGTTGAACGGGTGATCCCCAGTTCATCCTCTGCGGCGGCAAAGCCGCCGTTTTCCACCACTGACTTAAAGACTTTCAGGAGTTTCAGATCATATTCGGTAATAGCACGGCCGGCAATTCGCAAAGTTTTACTCAGTCAAACTTAAGGTTGATTGTTAGATATTTAACGATCTTAAACCGTCTGCTTCAATAGCTTCAAGGTAGTTTTCGTGAGATTTTTTATGAGTGCTGATTTTCACACCTGGCTCAGGTCTGGTTCGTACATAAACGGCCAATGGCACAGCAGCGATAATACATTTACGGTACGCGACAAGGCCTCCGGTAATGCAATAGCCCGACTGGCAAATGCACAATGCAGTGACATGCAACGGGCGGTCGATTGCGCTGCTGTCGCACTGCCTGCATGGTCAGCACTAACCGGCGCCCAGCGTGGTCAAATCCTGTCACAGTGGTGCAGTTTAGTGAAGCAGCATGAGCAGGCCCTGGCTGCATTGTTATCTGCTGAACAAGGCAAGCCGTTGGCAGAAGCGCTGGGTGAAATTCGCTATGGCGCGGGCTACATCCACTGGTTTGCCGGAGAAGCGGAACGCATTACCGGGGATATCGCAGACGGATTGCATTCATTGCAAACTGTGCAGGTGGTGAAAAAACCGGTTGGCGTGGTAGGGGCCATTACGCCCTGGAACTTTCCCAATGCCATGATTGCGCGAAAAGCGGCGGCGGCCCTGGCTGCCGGGTGTACGTTTGTGGTGCGTCCGGCGGCTGAAACCCCGTTAAGTGCCCTTGCCATGGCTGTCCTGGCTGCCGAGGCCGGTATTCCGGCCGGGGTATTCAACGTAGTGACTGGCACTGATGCCAAGGGACTGGGACGGGTACTCACTCAGTCTCCCAAAATTGCCAAGTTTTCATTTACCGGCTCTACCCGTGTGGGCCAGCAACTGATTCAGGACTGTGCCGCTACTATTAAGCGGGTGTCCATGGAGTTAGGCGGCAACGCGCCATTTATTGTGTTTGATGATGCCGATATTGCGGCCGCAGTAAACGGAGCCATGCTGGCTAAATTTCGTAATGCCGGGCAAACCTGCGTATGTGCGAATCGCTTTCTGGTGCATCGCAGTGTGCACAGTGAATTCGTCACTGCGTTAAGCAAACGGGTGTCGGCCCTCACGCAAGGCGTGGGTCTGGAAAATCCGGATCTGGGGCCGCTTATCAGTGAGCAGGCCGCCGGACAAGTGCATGCGCTGGTTACCGAAGCGCTGGAGGACGGCGCCAAGCAATGGGATAACCGTAAATGGCAAGGCAGTGCCTTTTATCCGCCGGTAGTGCTGACCGGCGTTACCGACGCGATGCGTATATTCCACGAAGAAATATTCGGCCCGGTGGTCACTGTCACTGTGTTTGATGACGAGGATCAGGCGGTGGCCCTGGCGAATCATACTGATTATGGCCTGGCGGCGTATCTGTACACCCGGGATGCAGGACGCATGCAGCGCGTAGCGCAGGCCCTCGAATTTGGCATGGTGGGCATCAATGATGCGGCCATCTCTAACCCAGCCGCGCCCTTTGGCGGCGTTAAACATTCCGGTTATGGACGGGAGGGCTCAAAATACGGGCTTGATGATTACCTTTCTCTCCAGTATCGCTGCATAGGAGTACAATCTTAATGACTACTAACTTATCTCTTCAACAACGCAAACAGGCAGTGATTGCAAATGGCCAGGGTAATTTGTACCCGGTATATGTATCGCACGCCAAAAACGCAGAATTGTGGGATGTGGAAAATAACCGCTACCTGGATTTTGGTACCGGCATTGCGGTATGCAATACCGGGCATGCCCATCCTAAGCTCGTCGAGGCTGTGAGTGACCAGATGGCGAAGTTCAGCCATAGCTGTGTCATGGTGAACCCTTACGAGAGTGCGGTGGCATTGGCAGAAAAGCTAACCCGGCTGGCGCCGGGAGACAGTCCGAAAAAGGCCATGTTCGTGACCACCGGGGCTGAAGCTGTGGAAAATGCAGTTAAAATTGCCCGGGCGCATACGGGCCGCAGAGGCGTTATCGCATTTCACGGGGGCTTTCACGGGCGGACAAATATGACGATGGGGCTGACCGGCAAGGTCACCCCGTATAAGGAGCATTTTGGTCCCTTTCCGGCAGATATTTTTCATGTCCCGTTTCCCTGTGAACTCCATGGTGTGAGTTCAGAGCAGAGTCTGAAAGCCTTAACCACCCTGATGAAAGTGGATATTGCGCCTGCGGATGTCGCTGCGATCATCATTGAGCCCGTGCAGGGAGAAGGCGGTTTCTATATGGCGCCACCGCAATTTTTGCAGGCATTACGACGGTTATGTGATACGCATGGCATCATGCTAATTTGTGATGAAATACAATCGGGCTTTGCACGCACCGGCTACATGTTTTACACCGAGTCGGCCGGGATAGAGCCGGATCTGATGACGATGGCCAAAGGGATTGCCGGCGGAATACCCCTGTCGGCGGTGGTTGGGCGCAGTGAGGTGATGGATACAGCGCCACCCGGTGGCCTTGGGGGGACTTACGGGGGCTCTCCGCTAGGGTGCACAGCGGCACTGGCGGTACTTGAGATTATCGAGCAAGAGCAGTTAATTCAACGGGCAAAAATGATTGAAGGACGGTTCATGGAAGCACTGCAGGCACTGCAGGCTGAGTATCCGAATGTCATCGCTGATGTGCGGGGCAGCGGGGCAATGATTGCGCTGGAACTGATGGATGGCAATGTGGATAAACCCGATCCGGCGCTCACGAAAGCCATCATCGGTAAAGCGCTGGAATACGGGCTTATATTGCTGGCCTGTGGGTTCCATGGCAATGTCATTCGCTTCTTACCGCCGCTGACAATTGAAGAGTCGCACCTTCATGAGGGACTGCAACAGTTTCGGGCCCTGTTTGATGATGTGATGAAAGCGCAGTTGTGAGGATTGTTGTGGCAATGCTGCCCGCGCGGGCATAATAAAAAGGGCGGGTGAGGCGACAGCAGCAGGCCTGGCAAAACACGTCTCACCATTATGTGCACGGGTGTATTGCGCGCTACCATGCTGGTAAATGAAAAAACGGCACAACCCCAGGGAGCGGAGTCGTGCCGATGGGGTTAATCGTCTTCAAATGCGGTGGTCAGGGAGCGAAACTCCCGTATGCGGTGGCCCACACTATCGACACTGTCAAAGGTTTGCGCGGCTGACTGGCTGATTGCGCTGGCGGCTTGCCGGGATTCCCGAATGGCGATATTCACTTCTGCCAACGCCTGTTGGTTTTCGGTACTGGATGCGGCCACCTGGTGCATCTGATCGGCGATGTTGCCAATAACTTCGCGAATGGACAGCATTTCCTGTTTGGAGCGCTCCCCATACCGGTTACAGCGCTCTGCCAGCGCGACCTGCTCATTCATATCCCGCTGCCATGCCTTGATTGAGTCGGCAATGGACGTAATGGTTTCTTCAATTTCGTCAACCGCATCCTGGGTGCTTTGCGACAAGGCTCTGACTTCGTCTGCCACCACTGAAAACCCACGCCCGCTTTCGCCGGCCCGGGCAGCTTCAATGGCCGCGTTCAGCGCCAGTAAATTGGTTTGCTCGGCAATTTTGTCAATCCGCTCACTAACCTGCTTGGCCGACTCGCTTTTTTCCACTAATGCAGAGGTGGCACTGGCGCTGCGTTCAATATAGGTGGCCAGTTCGGTGACTGACTCAGAGGCTTCATCAATCAGCCGGGAGGAGGCCGCCACCGTTTCACGGGCCTCTTTACATTCACCAGCAGTGGCTTCCGCTGACGCCGTAATATCTTCAATGGCGGCGGTCATTTGTTCTGAGGCTGCCGCAATTTGCTCGGCGGTGACCGAGCTCTCCTCGGCAGCACTGGCGAGCTCCTGTGACAGGCCCTTGGTGGTGCTGAGCGCGTCAGCTAATTCATCGGTACCGGCATCAATGCGCGACATTGCGACATAGAGCGCGCCTTCTTTCAGCGCCAGTTCGTAATCCACCAGGGCCGTGGCAGGCGCCCTGGCAAATACCTGTTGCTGAAGCGGAAAATGCGCTGCGTCCAGCTCGTTGTCAGCGCCTGGCTGCCGCAACACCAGGTAGCGTTTGGCGACAAAACCAAGCGCTACCGCCGCGACTGTCATTACCGGATAGGCTATTGCCGGCAAGGCAACAAAACTCAGTATAAATAACGCAATCAGCGCCACTGAAATTGCCAGGACGGCCAGCCACGCCTTACTGACGTTGCCGGCATACACGGTTTTTGCTCTATGGATAAGCGCAGGTTCCGGCTGAGACAGTAACCACTGGGTACCGACAACGCGCTTTTTGCGAAACACCGGGCGTACAAAGGTGTCCCGCCAGACCACGTCGCCGTTCACCACGAACGGCAGAATACCGCGCCAGGATGTGGCGGTTTTGGTTACCTGTCTGATTTCATTCAGGGCGTCGTCCGGAAGGGATTTATCGAGTAACGCAAACAGTGGCTTACCCGCAGCGGAGTCCTGTGAGAGGCCAAAGAACTGCTGCGCAAAAGGCAGTAGCTGGTTGAGGTTGAAATCCAGGTTAGCTGAAAATACGACGTCGGCGCTGGCAAGCGCCATAGCATCTAACGCCGTAACAGTAGAGTGAGGTTGCGCAGGAAGTCCGGCGGCCGGGTCAGCCGCCAAGGTGGCAGTGTTCATAGCGAGGTCCTTCGTTTAAGTAGCGTTAGTACAGGCCGGCGCAGAGAAAAGGTCATCGGACATCACTGCCTGCTGTCGTTCAGCCCAGCCTGCGGTTAGCCAATAAGCGGCGGTGAAAGAATGGCTATAGTATGTGTAAGTGGTTGAATATAAATGTGTTAATTGGCTTTTTTTGCGGCGTTCGGCGTCACGCTAAGGGACGGGAACGGTGCATAGGTTACACAAAGTTAATTATGTGGGGCAGAACTCAGTCGAGAGCGGGACAGGTCTGGGTAAGCATGCTGGGAATGTTAAGGCCTGCCGTCATTGCGACTGCCTAAGCGCAAAGCTGGCAAAGCGCAATTGTCGCCGGGTATGTTCGTCGGTAAGACAGGGACAGGTACTAGACCGGGCGCGTGGTATGCTCAGTCGCAGGCTGCTTGTCAGGTGATTTGCGCCGCGTAAACAGTGCGCGAAACGGACGGGTATAAGCATCGACAACACTGCGGTGACTGGCTTCCCGGCGCCCGAGGCCAAATCGCAGCCGGCTGGCGGTAGATGACAAAACCAGGCTGTTAAACAGTCGATCCCAGATGGCCAGGGTGGTCCCAAAGTTTTTATCAAAATGAGCAGGGTTGGTGGAGTGATGAACCTGGTGCTGCGCCGGGCTGATGAGCCACTTTTCGAGCACATTGCCCCACTGCCAGTAGACGTGGGAATGGCGCAGGTTAGAGCCGGCCATATTAAAGATAAAAATGAACAGGTTAGCGCCC
>JBPEWW010000109.1:0-4408 GCA_052032275.1 Alteromonas sp.
ACCGACAAGCGCACGCTGGATGATGTGATGGACGGCGCCGATATTTTTGTGGGTGTCTCAGGGCCCGACTTACTGCCCCCGGAAACACTGCGGTTAATGGCCGACAACCCCATCGTATTCGCCTGTTCTAACCCCGATCCGGAGATTAAGCCGGAACTGGCCCATGATGTGCGGGATGACCTGATTATGGCCACGGGCCGTTCGGACTACCCGAACCAGGTGAACAATGTACTGTGTTTCCCGTTTATTTTTCGCGGGGCGCTCGATGTGCGTGCCACGGCCATTAACGATGAAATGAAAGTGGCGGCGGTAGAAGCCATCCGGGAAATATCCAAAGAGCCGGTTCCTGAGGAAGTGCTTAAAGCCAGTAAAAGTGAATCACTGACCTTTGGCAAACATTACATTATCCCCAAACCAATGGACCCCCGTTTATGTAACCGCATTGCCAAAGCCGTCGCGCAGGCGGCGCTGGACTCAGGGGTGGCGCGCCTGGACACGCTCCCTGCCGATTACCGCTAAACTAAACCGCAGGGGGCCGCGTCTGTCCGCCCCCTGCGCATCACATTTCCTGTTCTTCTTCCTGCTTTTGCGGGTCCATCCCCATTGCTTCGATAATTTTACGCGCCTCTTCGGGGATGCGGTTCGGATTGTCTTTGCGCAAATCATCGTCGTTTGGTAACGGCTGCCCGGTAAACGCGTGTAAAAACGCCTCACACAATAACTCAGAGTTTGTAGCGTGCCGTAAATTGTTAATTTGCCGACGGGTGCGTTCGTCGGTTAACACCTTCAGTACATTGATAGGGATAGAGACAGTGACTTTTTTCACCTGCTCACTTTTCTTACCATGTTCTGCGTAGGGATGAATATACTTACCGTTCCATTCTGCCATTAGGATTCCCGGACTACTTTTTATGTTATGAACAGAAATTCTAAACAATGTACAGAAAAGGTCAATTGAGCAGTGTAAACCGCTTGACGTCTAGACATATATCACATAGTTTGGACGTCTAAACGTCTACAAGGGTTGCTACTATGGTTTCATACGCACAGGGCATTGATGCACTGAACCAATCGCTGTCTGAACTTCGCGATATTGATGTGTCATTTGAGTTTTTTCCACCGAAATCTGAGCAGATGGAAAAGACCCTGTGGAAGTCAGTAGAACGTCTGGCGCCGCTTAAGCCCAGCTACATGTCGGTCACCTACGGGGCCAACAGTGGCGAGCGTGATCGCACCCATGATGTAGTAAAACGCATTCATCAGCAAACGGGCGTATCGGCAGCGCCGCACCTGACCTGCGTGGATGCATCGAAAGAGGAGCTGCAACAGATAGCCCAGGACTACTGGAACTCCGGGATCCGGCGTATCGTGGCGCTGCGGGGCGACCTGCCGCCCGGCGTCGATAAAACTGAAATGTATGCCTCTGATCTGGTGGCGCTGTTGAAAGACGTGGCCGACTTCGATGTGTCAGTGGCGGCGTACCCTGAAAAGCACCCTGAAGCGCCCAATGCCCAGTTCGATTTGCTCAACCTTAAGCGCAAAGCCGAGGCGGGCGCCAGTGAAGCCATTACGCAATTTTTCTTTGATACCAGTCTGTTTCTGCGTTTCCGTGACCGCGCCGCGGCGGCGGGCATTGACCTGGACATTGTGCCCGGGATCCTGCCGGTCACCAATTACCAGACACTGGTCAAGTTTGCCGGCTTTACCAACGTGCACGTACCCGGCTGGTTACACAAGATGTATGACGGCCTGGATACGGACGACCAGACCACCCGCAACCTGATTGGTGCCAACATCGCGATGGAGCAGGTGAAGGTGCTGGCAAAAGAAGGGGTTAAGCACTTTCATTTCTATACCCTGAACCGCAGTGAATTAAGCTACGCCATTTGCCATATGCTGGGGCTGCGCGCGTAAGCCAACCGGCAGGCACCGCGCCCGCGGGATCCGGACTACAAGGGCGGAGATCTTTCACCCGCTTGCGTCGCCAATGGTGACGTCGCCCACGGGCCGCACCCTCTGAACTGAGCCGCACGGCCTTATTGCGCGTACCTTATTCCCGCAGTGGGTGCAGCGCAGGACTGTCAGTCAGGTCGAACACGGCACCCCCAAAGACCCAGCCCCTGTCACGGGGATCCGGAAAACGCGTTGCTGATTAGCAACATGGGGTATACCATCAGACTGGTATGGAGCAAAAACAAACGGGAGCGAAGGGTGAGTAAAAACCGACTGGTGGCAGCCTTAAAGGAAGCGCAACCTCACGTAGGCAATTTTGGAAAGATTTTTGTTACGCGCTGCCAGCAGGATAACATTACCATCTCCGCCGGCCACCTGGCCTATGTCACGCTGCTGTCGCTGGTGCCGTTTATCATGGTGACCTTCACCATTATGTCGGCCTTTCCCGCGTTTGCCTCGGTGCGCGGCAAGCTGGAATATTTCATTTTTAATAATTTCGTTCCCACCGCCAGTGACGTCGTCCACGAATACATGACGCAGTTTGTCGGCAATGCCAAAGAAATGGGGGCCATTGGTATTTTGTCCCTGCTGGTGGTGGCCCTGCTCCTGATCTCCAACATCGACAAGACGTTAAACCGTATCTGGCGAACCCAGAGCGATCGGCCTCTGGTTTATACATTCGCGATTTACTGGATGGTTATCACCCTGACCCCCTTGCTGATCGGCTCCAGTGTGGTAGTCAGCTCTTATCTGGTTGGCATCGCCAATTTTGCTGAAGAATACACGCCCGGTTTAGGCACGTTTTTGCTGAGCATGGTGCCTACCGTGGCCACCATGCTGGCGTTCGTGATCCTCTACATGGTCGTACCGAATCGCCGGGTAAACGGGTTTCACGCCTTCGCCGGCGCCTTTCTCGCCACCCTGGCCTTTGAGGGCACCAAGAAAGGCTTTGCCCTGTATGTCACTAACTTTCCGTCCTATGAGCTCATATACGGCGCCCTGGCAGTAGTACCTATCTTATTTCTGTGGGTGTACCTGTCGTGGGTGGTAGTGTTGCTGGGTGCGGAATTTACCTGCTCGCTGGCCGATACCTTTGAAGACACGCGGGCGCAGGATGCGCCCCGTAAAGTCCCGCAAGAGTAGTTTTCGCACACGCGCCGACGGCGTTACCGTCGGCAGGCGGGTTAGCTTTTTAGTGAGTTAATAAAGGCATCAGACTCAGCAATGGCGGCATTCATTTCCCGGATAAGTTGCTGAATATCACCCTCAATTTCACTGAATTCGCCCTGTAGCGCGCCAATCGCACTGGCGTTGAGATTGTGCTTGAGGTACAGCACATTGTCCTGAAACGCACGCAGAATGGGCTCCATGCGACCTTCCGCCTTACGCATGGCAGTGATCATGGTGTCATAACGACGCCGGGTGTCCCGCAGCTTATTTTCACTGTCACGGCGCAATGACGCATTCTGGTATTTCTCCAGTTCATCTTCCCATTCGTCAAACAGGGCTTCGGCCACACTTTCCACTTTGTCGATGCGGGCATTAACGTTCTGTGCAGCGGCTTTGCTGTCTTCAAACTCATCATTGAGCCGGTTGTAAATCTCCTCCAGTTCGCCACCGTCGAAATTGATCAGCGCGCTGAACTCTTCCAGTGCTGAGCTGAACTGCTCCTGGGCATCTTCCTGCGAATCTTTAGCATTTTCGACACGGTCTACCAATATATCCCGCTTCTCGACGCCAACCTTTTCCCACGCAGCGTAATAGGCCGACTGGCAGCCGCTAAGGCTAACCGCCGATACAGACATTAAGCAAAATAACAGAGGGGTGAGTTTCATAGCGTTTCCCTGCCGCGATACCGCGCGGCACTTATAATGGACCAGATGTGAAGAATTACGCCTAACGGCCAGAAAACGATCGCCAACACCACTGTGGCGGCGAGCGCATAACTGACCCCCACGGTAATAAAGAAAAATAACGCGCCAAGAATGCGGCCTTGTACGAGGTGCCCTAAGCCGGGAATAAAAAAGTTACAAATTGCGGCTAACACATTGCCACCGGATCCCTGTCCAGACATATTAACTTCCTCGCATTTAGACTCAGAATATGATTCATTATGTAAACTAAACTAAAAAACTCAGTCATACAACGGACTGAAATAAAATGAAACGACTTTATCCTGACATTGGATGTTCTGATGATGGTTACCTGGAAACCGGTGATGGTCATTCGCTTTATTACGAGGTAAGCGGCAACCCGCAAGGCATTCCGGTGTTATATCTGCACGGGGGGCCAGGGGCCGGGCTGTCACCCAACTACAGGCGCTTTTTCGACGCGAATCGCTACCGGATCATTGGTTTCGAGCAGCGCGGTTGTGGCCGTTCAAAACCGTTCGGCAACCTTGATAATAACACTACCGCTCATAGTCTGGCCGACATCCAGCGTCTGCGCAGCCACC
>JBPEWW010000011.1:0-10566 GCA_052032275.1 Alteromonas sp.
GGCTTTTAACGCGCGTTCACGCTGCGCGTGTGCCTTCGCCAGCCGCTTTTGTTCCATCACTTCACGGGCCTCAGTGCCCACGTGTTCCTGTTTGCGGGCTTTCGCTAAGTTGACTTGCTTCTCGCGCTCGCGGAAGCGGGCAAGTTGTTCTTCAGTATGGGTACCGTAGCAATGCGGACAACTTACGCCAGACTCATAGTGTTCGCTCTGCTTGTCCTCTTCGGTGATCGGCAGGCGGCAGGCATAGCACTGATCATAGCGGCTCTTTTGTAGATCATGATCCACCGCCACCCGGTTATCGAACACGAAACAATCGCCTTCCCACAAAGACTCCTCTTTAGGGACGTCCTGCAGGTACTGAAGTATGCCCCCTTCCAGGTGATAGACCTCGTTAAAGCCCTGCTCTTTCAGATACGCCGTCGATTTTTCACACCGAATACCGCCGGTACAAAACATGGCGACCTTTTTGTGCCTGGCCGGGTCCATTTCCCGTTCGACATACTCCGGAAACTCCCGGAAGGTGTCGGTTTTAGGATCGACCGCATTCTTAAAGGTACCGATGTCAATTTCATAGCCGTTACGGGTATCTATAACCAACACATCGGGATCACTGATTAGTGCATTCCAGTCTTTCGGTTTCACATAGGTGCCGACAGTCTGACGCGGGTCAATGCCCTCTACCCCCATGGTCACAATCTCCTTTTTGAGCTTTACCTTAGTGCGGTAAAACGGTTGCTCTTCATGGAGTGACTCTTTACAGGAAATAGGATTTATCCGCTCGTCGCTGTTCAGATACGCTAACAGCGCATCAATGCCTTCACGCGGTCCGGATACGGTACCGTTGATACCTTCATGGGCCAGTAACAACGTACCTTTAATATCGTTTGCAACCATCACATCGTGGAGGGGCTGACGCATTGCTGTGTAGTTTTCAAGCGCAACGAACTTGTACATCGCGCAGACGATGAATTTAGACATATTACTTCTCTTTGCTTATTGGAACGTAAAACCAGTGCAAAATGCGGCGGCGACTATAGCAAAAACAGCCATCAGACACCAGAGGCGACTAGGCGGCGAAGTGTTCCGCCTGCTTAATCAGATCATCCAGCAAGGTAGGGTCTTCTTCCACGACATCGTGGCTGTCAGCCTTCTGATGAGCTTGTTGCGTGGCCAGCGAACAGTTAGACAATATATCTGCAGACAGCTTCTTGCTGTCATTGCGCAGGGTGTGTGGATCCGGGTGCATACATTGCCATAATCGCGCATCACCTACCGCGCCACTGTTCAGTAAGCGGGATGTAGTCTGGTTCACGGGGCTCTCTGACGCATCCAGTGGCGAACGACGATAGTGGTTCAGACGGGCCGGAAAAGCAGTGTCCTTCGCGGTCTCAGAATCCTGGCCATGCACCTGTGCGGGTTGCACCCCACTACCTAACTGTAACGCCAGCAATAATGCAAAGCGGGCGCCCTGCCCGGTCGCCTGGGCCAGTTCTCCCTGCCACTCCAGTTTATTCACTGGATGGAGCTGAATTGTGGATTGTGCTGGTGTCATAGCAGGTAGCATTGGTAAGGATAATTTATTATCGACAGTCTGGCGGATTTTCTTAACCACCACTTCGCTGACTGATTAGATTTTAGACACGACGGCGCAGTGAGGCGAGGTTTTTATCGGACATCCTTGCGGTAACCGCCAATTTACCTGATGATGGTATGCAGTAGACACGTAGCGATATACAGCTGGTAAGTGCATGAAATACGCAGATAAACAAATATTGATCATTGAAGATCAACGCCCGTTTTTATTGCTGTTACGCGGGCTGTTAAATGCCATGGGGGCCACCAGCGTAGTGACGAAGTCGTCGGCCGAACAAGGTATTTCACTGTGCCGGAAACAAAAATACGACATCATAATCTGCGATTTGCATTTGGGGGCGGGTAAAAAAAACGGCTTTGAGTTAATTGAGGAGCTGAGAGTTCGCAAACTCATCAAGCCGTCTGCCATATTTCTTATCATTAGTGCCGACAGCGCTCGCCCGATAGTCCTGGGCTCTATTGAACGCAGGCCAGACGAATATCTGATAAAACCCTTTTCACAGGCACAACTCAAGTCACGGCTTGCCCGCAGCTGGCAGAAGCGTCAGTACCTACAGCCCGTCTATGCAGCTGTTTTTGAGGAAGACTGGGACACAGCCATTGATAATGCCGAACAACTGGCAGCGCAGACGTCACCCTACCAGCGCTCGTGTGAGCAGTTGTTGGTAGAACTATACTGGGAGGTAGGCGAGGCCAAAAAAGCGCTGGCAGTATTAGCACCTTACGAGCAAAGTAAGCCGGTTATGTGGGCGCAGGTGGCGCTAGGCAAAACATATCTCAAGCTTGAGCAACCGGAACAGGCACTGGAAATTGCAAAATCCATTCTGCAAAAAAATCGCTTCAGCGCGGAGGCCCATGACATTATGGCCGAAGCACATGACAAGCTTAAGCAAGGGCGGGAAGCAGAAGTGGCCATACTACAGGCCATCAAGTTATCACCGTACTCACTCCCCCGGCACTTCGCGGCCTGCTATATAGGCTGGCATAACCGCAATTTTGTGCTGACGGCTGAATCAAGCAAGGCCATCTGGGAGTTGTCTAAACATACCGTGCATCAGTCGGTAAGTAATTGGTGCGGTTATGTCCGCAGTATGCTGGATGCCGCGGAACATACCGATGACAGACGCACCAAGAACCGTTATCAGCAAGAAGCCCTGCTGGCATTACAACGGGGCAAGTTTGAAGATGTACTGGTGCGTCACCGGGATACCTTCGATGTGGAGATATACGAGCAGGTAATGTCAGCCCGCCTCAATGCGCTGGACGGCAAAATGCTGGATGCTAAACGTCAGCTGGCTGCCTCTCAGCAGGCGATTTCTGATAAATTTGACCAATATCCTCTGGATTTCGCGCCCGATAGCCTGAAAGTCATGTATGACATCGGTGAGTACGACGACTTAATACCGTTGAAAAAGCTTTTGGAGCGTCACGAAGCGGAGCTGGATCCCAGTAGTCTCGAACTGATGCGCAGGGCTGAATTAAGTGCCTCGGAAAAACAGGCAAATTACCAGCAGTTCAACCGCCAGGGCATTGAGCTGTATCAACAGGGTCAGTACGAACAGGCCCGCGATGCGTTTATGCTGGCGCAGTCATATGCACCCGTCAATACCGGCGTCGCCCTCAACCTGCTGCAATGTTTAATCAAGATTTTGGATAAAAGCGATAAACCCGAGGCTGTCCATATCAAAGAATGCCGGCGTATTTACAAACTGATCGAGGGCATGCCATTGAAAATTCAGCACCAGGAAAAGCTGGAAGCGTTACAGGCTGATCTGTTTCACTATATAGGATAAGCATTTTGCAACGAATTAACGGACTAATGATTTGCGTTTCAGCCCTAATAGTACTGGGGGCATGCTCCTCAGCTCCCCCCTGCGAGGATATTCTGGAAGTAAACCAGCAACTGAAAAATTGTCAGTCGCTGGCTAAGGTGATGAAAGATAATCGCTACCCTCAGCAAGCTTTGACAGCCCGCAGACGATACCAGCAAGAATGTGAAGAGTTGCGTTATTATCGGGACGGCTATGACACGATCTGCAAAGGTAACCAGGTCGCTATAGGGCACCGCAAGGCACCCTAGCCGCGGTATATCAGCCGTGATCGAGCAAATCTTCCAGGTCCGCCATCATCTCATCAATTTCCTGTATGAGGTGACGCTTTTGAGAGGCCGTGAAGGTACTGGCTATCTTGGCTATCATGGTGGTGTACAGAGTGCGGTTTTGCTGCCGTTTTAATTGATAGTCCTGACTGCGGTAATGATCGGGATTGGATAAAACGGTAACCAGTTCATCGGTGAAGGCCGGGTTGCTATTGCGCAGGACAAATAGCTTGCGGGCGGCACTCTGAATATTCCGGCGATAAGTTATCCAGTCACCAAAGGTCGCTGCATACTGTGGTGCATACTGCGCTATTATGCGCTTTTGCTCATCACTTAAATCTCCGATCCTGTCCTCCAGGTTGTCGGTCATATCTTCAATACGCCGCTCAAGCCGTTCCGCTTCCGACTCTTCCATGCGCTCCCGGTACTCTTCCTCTTCTTCTTTATTGTCCTCTTCCAGCGCCGCGAATAACCGTATGACTTGCTCATCAGTCAGTGTCGTGGCCAGTTGCGCCAGCTCCGGCGCTATCTGTTCCCGTAACCGAACCCAGTGTTGTGTGGCCTGGTCAAGATGCGCATTGATGACCTGTTGAGTGAAACGATCTTCAGTAATGTCAGTGCGAATGGATGCCAGCTGAGCAATATAATGATTAAGCTCCTCCTCCCGGTGCCAGTCTATCCAACGCTGGAGGTGGCGGTCGAACACTTTCTCCTGGTGCTCAGTGAGCTCAACATAATCATCCAGATACCAATACACTAACCAGTCTAAATTATTGTAGGCCAGTTTCGACGAGCATCCTGCCAACACCACTACCATCAACACCACGCACAGCTTTTTCATTACGTTTTCCATCGTTTTTAATAGACTTTGTTAGTCACCCTGCAGTGAAATTAGTTTCGCACTACAATGTAACTGAGTATGTCAGGGCTATCGGGTGGCCCACTTATAGCACGCCCTGACCGGTATCTTGAATTTCCACGTCCCGGCTGGCAAGGTGGAACGCAGGCTTCAGCAATTATTACGATTTATACACTATGAAAGGATGAACAACGTGCCAAAAACTATCGCCGTACTGACTTCAGGGGGTGACGCACCGGGAATGAATGCCTGCATACGGGCTATTGTGCTGGCGTGTGAGCGTGAGCACTACACCGTTTACGGCTATTTACACGGTTATAACGGGCTCTTAAATCAGGAATATACCCAGCTTCATGCCGAGCGGGTACATAACCTGAACCAGCTGGGTGGAACTATTTTACACAGTGCCCGCTGTCTGGAATTTAAAACCGAAAATTCGGCAAAATGTGCGGCTGCGAATTTAGACGCGTTGCACGTCGACACCCTAATCGTCATCGGCGGAGATGGCTCGTTTCGCGGGGCTATGCATCTGAGTAATTACTGGGACGGGCAAATTATTGGTATCCCGGGTACTATCGACAATGATATTAACGGCACCGATGCGACGATTGGCTATTATACCGCCATCGAAACCGCTGTTGACTCAATCGACAAAGTCCGGGATACCGCAGATGCGTTCGAGCGCATTTTTCTGGTAGAAGTTATGGGCCGCCATGCAGGCTTTCTTGGGCTGAGCGCGGCGCTGGCCTCAGCGTCAGATTTTGTACTACTCCCTGAGTTGTTTGAAAGTGAGGCCGCCACGTTAAAGCAAATCGGTGAGCAGCTGAGTGAACGTCGGGAACAACGGGGCAACATCAGCTATATCATCGTGCTTGCTGAAAACCTGTGGCCGGGCGGGATCAATAAGCTTGCGGAAGCGTTGCAGTCACAAACGCAGTCTGAAGTGCGACCGGTGATTCTCGGGCACGTTCAGCGCGGTGGTGCGCCTGTCAGTCAGGACCGGATTATGGCCATGAAATTAGGTGCACACGCCATATCACTGGTGGGTACTCAAACCAATTGTGTGATGGTCGGCGAACGCTACGGCAAGCCCTGTGAGGTCCCCTTGCCCGTGACCTGGTCGGAGCCTAAGCCACTCAATGAAAGCGACGTCAACACCATGAAACGACTCATGAACAACCGTTACGCGTAACCGGTTTACCTGCCTGTCAGGTTAGACAAGAAGCCAATCCGCGGGTGCCCGTTAGATGGGGCACCCAGGCTGACAATTATCCCACCACACTTTCCTGCTACATTTTCATCGCCGCTTTCACTTTATCACGGTGGCTGCGACTGACTTTAAGTTCAGTATCGTTTTGCAGGATAAGGTGGTATTCGCCACTGATATGGCTCACCAGCTTTTTCACAAAACGAATATTAGCGATGGCGGAGCGGTGGACCCGGACAAACCACTGTGGGTTAAGTTCCTGCTCAAGCTCTTTCATGGTTTTGCGCATAATGTGCATTCCATCCAGTGCGTGCACGCACATATAGTCACCGGCGGCATCGATCCACTGAATATCCTGGACATTAACCCGGGTGACTTCCGAACCATCCTTGATGGCCAGTACGTCCGGATAGGGGTTGGTATCTACCGGCTCGCCTTTTGCCAGCTTGCGTAATATCTCTTCACAATCGTCCCCGGTAAGCTCCGCCACCAGATTTACCAGTTTACGTGATTGCTCATCCTGATACTGGGTTGCAAAATACTCTCTGACTTTATCCAGTGCGGCTTTTAAGCGGGTGTCATCGGCCGGTTTCAGCAGATAATCCAGAGCATGAACGTCGAATGCTTTGATGGCATAACTGTCGTATGCCGTCACAAACACAATCATGGGAATAGGTTGTTGCAGCTCACGCAACTTATGTATGACCTGAAACCCATTTAGTCCAGGCATCTGAATGTCCAGAAACACCAAATCAGGGCGGTGCTGGGTAATTGCACTCACCGCATCGACACCATTGTGGCACTCAGCCACCACGTCCACGTCCTCATGACGTTCAAGACGTGCCCGCAAGCCTCTCCTGGCCAGCGGTTCATCGTCAACCACGATTGTTCTAATTTTGTTTTCGGTCATGTTATGCGTCCTTTACTTCATAGGGGATCCGTATCCTCACCCGTACCCCCGACGGCTTATTATGCTCAATAGAGAATGCAAAATTCCGGTGATACAGGGAGTTCAGACGTTCCTTTATATTTACCAGGCCTACCCCGTTTTCACGGCTAAGCTGGCCCTTCTGAATGTCAGCGCCCGGACCGTTATCGGCAACGTCGAGCAGCAAATCGTTTCCAAATGTGCGAGCCGAAATCTCTATTCTGCCACCCTGCTCCATCTTAGAAATAGCGTGCTTAATCGCGTTTTCTATGATGGGTTGCAGGATCATGCTGGGTACAAGCGCGTACTCACATGTATCATCTATATCCCAGCTGACCTCTAAACGATCATCAAACCGTACCCGCTCAATTTCCAGATACAGCCGCAGTGCCTTAATTTCCTGGCCCAGCGGGACTTTTTTAATCGGATCGTTGTCCAGTGAATAGCGTAAAAAGTCGCTTAACCGGGACACCATGGCTTCAGCCGTGTCGTTTTCCTTCAGCAGCACCAGCGTGGAGATGGCGTTAAGTGTATTAAACAGAAAGTGCGGATTGAGCTGATACCGCAGCATCTTAATATGGGCCTGGTGGGCCATGGTGGTGGCTTTAAGCGCGTTTTGCTTTTCTTTTTGCAGCATCTGAAAGTTTTTAATGCCGAAGTAAACACCGCTCCAGCAACCAATCATAATCAAAGAGTTAATGGTACTGCTGAAATACATATACCAGGCATCGGGCCGGTAACCGTGCTTGTAAATCTCCCAGTAGTTTACATTTTTGACCACCGTCCACAGCAACGCCACGCCATAGCAGGCCGCAATCACAGTCACTATCATTTTCAGTGGCGGCTGTTTGCGCGCCCAGCGGTACAGGTAACGTAATGGGATGGTGAGCAGCCAGCCTGCATAGGCGTTAAGCAAGATGATAAATACCCAGATAGGCCGCACATCATGCAAAAACGAGCCTACATAGTAGATAATCGCGAATCCCACCCAGCCAGCGCTGTGCAGTGTCCAGAACAGACGTTCATTGCTTTCAAATAAGCGTTGCCAACGACTCACATAACTACCGGTTCGTGAAATAATCTTCTGATTATACAAGTTACCGCCCCGGCCGACTGTAGCTTAGTCGTGTGTCTCTGTAGGCTGGTCGCACATGACCGACCAGCACAGCAGTAAATGGAGAATTAATAGCTGATCTTCATCCGTTTTAACCAGTGCACCCACCACCAGGCAGGGCCAACCAGTAAAAACCGTAAATCCTCGAAAAAAGAAGGCTTTTTCCCTTCTATTTTGTGGCCGACGAACTGTAAGATCCACATCACAACGAACAGCGCCAGACAGAATTGCCACACTGACAGACCAGCCATGACCAGCAGGTTTATTCCTAAAAAGCACGCAATTGTGAGCAATGTCATTGCGGCACCTATCGGGCCCGAAAGCAGAAAATAATAATACAGCACCGGAATAGCAATAATATGCGCCCAGGTCACATCATAGGCAGCTAACCAGGCTGGTACGGGTATCGACCAGATCAGTCCCAGCGTTACAAAGTAAATGCTCGGCACGGCAACCGCGTGAATCAATACATTGGTTTTATTTCGATGACTTTCATCGTATCGCATTAATAATCTTTCGATATCTCGCATTATAGCTCTCCCTTTTCGAGCAATTATTATTGTTATATACGTCTAACCCAGCAGGATATGGCGCTTCAGCAAGGTTTGCACAGACTCCTGCTCATCCGCAAATTTAACGCCGTAATACACATATTCTTTTTGCGGACTGCTGTTTTTGACTTCGCCTTGCAGGGTCAGTGACTGCCCATCAAAGCTGTAGGTCATGGTGACCGCCTGGTCCTGCCGGAGAATGGGCCAGTCCGGCTTCACCGGCATCGCTATACGACAACCATCCACCGATACATCGACAATGATCCCGGTGGCCTTGGAAATAGCTGGCGCCTCATCAACGGTGACATCCACCGCGATCCCGGGTTGTGAGCGTTTGGTGGCGCGTAATCCAAATGACTGCACCCCGCCGGGGAAAGAGGTCATCAGCAGCCCGCTGGGGTGCGACAACAACTTCAGTACTTTAACCCTGAATGCGACGACCTGTCCTGAATCACCCTCCAGGACGTACCGCACCACCACTTCGTTGTCAGGCAACAGTAAGTCCCGGACAAACGCCCATTTGGCTGTGACCGGGATCTGAAAAATCATGCACGTGGGAATCTCCATTCCCACGTACTGCGTTTTTACCCGTTTCGGTGATGTTGGCGTGGCAATTTGCAAATCAATCGTCGAGCCAGGCACCAGGCCTTTAAGTGCCTGGATGTCATCATTGCTCAGCGATAGGTGTTCATCTGCGGCCATATTGGGGCCCTGACTAGTAGGATTGGTTTCAATGTAACCAATTTTTAACGGGCTGACAAAAAGTTCCGACTGCGGCATCATGGCAAGCATTATCGGCTATAGGAATGCACCATGCTCACGAAATCTGACACCCTTCACTATTCGCTGGAAGTGTCTGCCCGGCAACCACATACGTTTGAGGTGGCCCTGACGATCCCTGCTCATCAGGCTGACACGCTCACCTTAACCTTACCTGCGTGGATCCCTGGCAGCTATATGATCCGTGATTTTGCCCGTAATATTACGGCGCTTACAGCAACCACTGCCGGTGGTGACCGTATTGCCAGTCACAAAACTGATAAACAGACCTGGCAACTACACACCGGCGGCGAGGCGGTAACGGTTAGCTATAGTGTTTACGCCTATGATTTATCAGTACGCTCTGCGTTTATTAATGATGAATACGCGTTCTGCAACGGCACCAGCGTATTTCTTGAAGTGTGCGGCGCCAGCCACCTCCCCTGCACGGTTTCCGTAACCAAACCGGCTCACCAGAGCACATGGCAGATAGAAACCAGCATGCCCGGCGTGGAAGAGCGGGACGCTGCATGGCATTTCCGGTGTGACGATTATGACGAACTCATCGATCATCCTATTTTTATCGGCGAGTGTCGCCGCCTGGTGTTCAACGAAAACGGTGTGGAATTCGTGCTGTTGCTGTCAGGTAATACCGATATCGACCTGGAACGCATTGGTCAGGATCTGGCGCCAATTTGTCGGCACCATATGGCGCTGTTCGGTGAGCCGCAGCCCGTAACGCGTTATGTTTTTATGACGCTGCTGAGTGATACCGGCTTTGGCGGTTTGGAGCACCGTAGTTCCACGGCGTTACTCTATCCGCGGTTCGACTTACCGCTAATCGGCGACCCGCAGGATAAAACCGATGCCTACATAACTTTTTTAAGCCTGTGCAGCCATGAGCTGTTCCACACCTGGCATGTAAAGCGTATTAAGCCCGATGTCCTGGTTAAACCGGATTTACGCAGCGAGACCTACACTGAGCAGTTGTGGATCTATGAAGGTTTTACCAGCTTTTATGACGATCTGACTCTTGCCCGGGTGGGCCTGATCACGCCCGAAAAGTATCTGGATATTGTGGCACAAAATATCAGCCGGTTACTGGTTAACGCCGGGCGTTTTAAACAGACTGCTGCGCAAAGCAGCTTCGACGCCTGGACCCGGTTTTATAAACAGGATGCCAGCGCCACCAACCAGATAGTCAGCTATTACACAAAGGGCGGCATCATCGCCTTTGGCCTGGATCTGCTGATCCGCGAGGAAACGCACCACAAGTATTCCCTGGATGACGTTATGCGCATATTGTGGAACGAATACGGCCGGGAAATCACCGGCACGCCTGACCATGTCATCACCACTGTCTGCCAGCAACATTTTAATATTGACGTGAGTGAGTACCTTAATAAGGTCGTCTATCACACCCAGGATGTGCCGCTTGACCAGCTGTTACCTGCCAT
>JBPEWW010000110.1:0-4154 GCA_052032275.1 Alteromonas sp.
CGGGATCAGGTTGATTAAGACTGGTTCAGGATCCGGTTCACATGCTCGGCAAACGGCCCGGCGCGCATAAAGCCGGTTACCCGTGAGCGGGGAATTTCCTCACCGGCGGTATTGAAAAACAAAATGGTGGGTAAGCCCAGCACATTGAAGGCACGCTGAAATGCCAGGTTGGCGGGGGTGTTGTCGGTGAGATCTATCTGCATCCAGACCGTGTTGTCCAGCGCAGTTACCACCTCAGGGGCCGGGAAGGTGTATTTCTCGAACTCTTTGCAGGCCACGCACCAGTCGGCATACAGGTCGACCATCACGGTTTTTCCCTGTGCATTCGCCGCCGCTATTTTGGTCTCTAAGTCGGCCAGGTCTTTCACCACCACAAACGGGGGGTGGCCCTTGGCCTGGGTGCCGGCTACCTCGTGCGTTCCGGCCGGGGCCGATGACAGGGCAGACGTGAGGGCCGCCTGTCGCTGCTGGTGGTCAGCGAACAGCGTCTGATAGCCCACCATGGCACTGGCAAATAAACCCAGGAAAATAACCAGGGTGCGTATGCCTTTAGCAACAGACGGCGCGGTGCTCTGATTCATCACACTGAAGTAGGTAAACGTCGCCAGACCCAGCACGGCCCACAGCAGATTGGTATACGCACTGCTCCACAACCGCTCAATGAACAACACGGCCACCGCAAGCATCATAAAGCCAAAGGTCACTTTTACGATGTTCATCCAGTTGCCCGCCTTGGGCAGCAGTTTTCCGCCGGTCATACCGAACAGAATAAGCGGAATGCCCATCCCCAGGCTCAACACATATAACGACACAAAACCGAGCGTCATATCGCCGGTTTGCGCGATAAACAATAAAATACCGGTCAGCGGCGCGGTTGTGCACGGCGAGGCGACCAGCCCGGACAGCACACCCATCATAAACACCCCGGCCACATTGCCGCGTTTTTGCTCGTTACTGAGCTGGTTCAGGCGGGATTGCCAGGCGCTCGGCAACTGCAGCTCGTAGGCACCGAACATGGCCAGTGCCAGCAGCGCAAACACCACAATAAACGCAATCAGTATGGCCGGGTGCTGCAGGGCTGCCTGAAACTGCATACCTGCGGACGCCACAATGAGCCCAAGCAACGAGTAGGTGATGGCCATGCCCTGCACATAGATAAACGACAGCCGGAATGCCCGCGAGAGCTTAATCGACTTACCCTGCCCAATCACAATGCCGGATAAAATCGGGTACATGGGGAACACGCAGGGGGTGAAGGCCAGCCCAATGCCCAGGGCCAGAAACAGCAGCAGGGTCAGCGGCAGGTTGTCGCCGTCTATCAGCCGGTCGGCCAGTGAATACTGCTGCGATTGTGGCGGTGCGGGGGGGCCCGCCGTGCTATCAGTATTCGCCGCAGCCGCGCTGTTCACGGCGGTTAAATACACTACCTTGGTGGTGGGCGGGTAGCACAACCCGGCGTCAGCGCAGCCCTGATAGCGCACCTTCACCATGCCATCGTCCACCGCCTCTACAATGGGTACGGTAAACGTCACCGTGTCGTAATACACCTGGGTGACCCCGAAAAATTCGTCTTCGTGCTCAATCCCCGGCGGGTAGACCGGCTCGCCCAGGGTGACGTTTTTGGTCGCCAGCTTGAACTGCTTTTTATACAGGTAATACCCGTCGGCAATGGCGAAGGTGATCGTGAGTTGGTTGTCCTTTTGAATGAAGTCGAATTCAAAGGCCTGGTCGACGGGCAAAAATTCCGGCTCATCACTGAATAAATCGCCGAACTCCCCACTGCCGACCTGTGCATTCCCCGGTGCCGGTATACTCAGACACAGCAGGGCGACGAACAGCACACTAAAATATGACTTCATGATTTGCGATCCTGTTTATTGCGTGGGCGCGACGGTCTGATCTATCCATGACAGGAAAGCCTGACTGCCGCTGACCTCATTGATCACCAGCCATTCCGGTACGTCATAGGGATGCAGTTCGCACACACAGGCGTAGGCATCCTCCACCCGCTCTGCGGTGGTTTTGATGATCAGCTGGTATTCTTCATCTTCCTGCATTTTGTCATCCCATAAGTAAAACGATGACACCGGTCCAGCCATATTGGCGCAGGCGGCAATTTGCGAGGTAATCAGTTTCGCGGCAATGGCCGCGCCGGTATTTTTATCCGGCACCGTACACAAAATAATTGTTGCAGACATACTTGCTCCTACAGACCTGATCGCATTGCGTATTCTTTCAAAAAAAGAGTGTACCACGATAACGGTTTATCGATAGGAAAGGCCTGTTGATCCCGTTCGCACGTACGTATGATTGTGATCAGGGAATTCTCCCCCATGTAATAAAGGGAACAAGACACAGCGAGGTATCAGGTTGCGCGTACTATTTTTACTGTTTGCCATTTTGCCCATTATTGAAATCGCTTTGCTGGTGCAGGTAGGCGGACTGATTGGCGGCTGGAACACCATCGGGCTGGTGATCATTACTGCTTTTGTAGGGGCATATCTGGTGCGCCGCGAAGGCTTTCAGACCCTGCAGGCTGCACAAAGTAAAATGCAGCACAACGAACTGCCCGGTAAAGAGATGGTGGAGGGGCTGCTGCTGGTGATTGCCGGCGTGCTGCTGGTGACCCCCGGGTTTGTGACCGACATCATTGGCTTTTTATTTGTGATCCCCGGCAGCCGCCACCTGTTGGCTGCGCAATTATCGAAACACCTGAAAATGCGGGTGGTTAGCGGCGCTCAGTTTGGCCAGACCGGCGGCTTTGGGCAGGGGCCCGGCCATCCTTTCGGCCCCCGTGAGCCGCAAGACGACGGCGATGTCTTTGAAGGCGAGTACAATGATAAAACCCACCAGGACGACCCGAACAAGCGCCTGAAATAGCCACAGCCGGGCGCCAATCGGTGCCCGGGCGGTCAGCAATCGTTGGTCCGGTTATTTATCTTTCAGTGACTTACCAATAATTGAAAAATTTTTTCATTTTTTTCACCAAAAACCCTTGAGTTTGTCAGGCCACTCCCCCATTTATCCTCGCAGAACAATTTAACGCCCGGTTTCGGGCATTCCTAGGTATTCGGCGAACATTATCGTGCGTCGACAAACACAACGAAACTTGACTTGAGTAGTTGAATTTTCAGGAGATTTGAAAATGGCAATTCGTCCTTTACACGATCGCGTCATCATTAAGCGCGCAGAGCAAGAAAGCAAATCTGCTGGTGGAATCGTACTGACCGGTTCTGCTGCAGAAAAATCTACGCGCGGTGAGGTTATTGCTGTAGGTAATGGTCGCATCCTTGAAAACGGCGAAGTAAAAGCTCTGGATGTAAAAGTAGGCGACACCGTTATTTTCAACGACGGTTACGGCGTGAAAACAGAAAAGCTGGACGATCAGGAAGTGCTTATCCTGAGCGAGAGCGACATTCTGGCGATTGTTGAATAATCCACCCCTTATCCGTTTAACGAATTTAGAGGAATATAAAAATGGCAGCTAAAGAAGTACGTTTTAGTGACGACGCCCGCACCAAGATGCTGAAAGGCGTGAACACCCTGGCAAATGCAGTAAAAGTTACGCTGGGCCCGAAAGGCCGTAACGTGGTTCTGGACAAGTCGTTCGGCGCGCCTACTATCACCAAAGACGGTGTATCAGTAGCCAAAGAAATCGAGCTGGAAGACAAGTTCGAGAACATGGGCGCGCAGATGGTGAAAGAAGTGGCGTCTAAGGCGAACGATGAAGCCGGTGACGGTACAACCACTGCTACCGTACTGGCGCAGTCTATCGTAACTGAAGGTCTGAAGTCAGTTGCGGCAGGCATGAACCCAATGGACCTGAAGCGCGGTATCGACAAAGCGGTAGTGGCTGCGGTTGAACAGCTGAAAGCCCTGTCTACTGACTGTGCAGACAGCAAGTCTATTGCTCAGGTAGGTACTATTTCTGCTAACTCTGACTCAGAAGTGGGTGAGATCATTGCTCAGGCAATGGAAAAAGTTGGCAAAGAAGGTGTTATCACGGTTGAAGAAGGCCAGGCCCTGCAAAACGAGCTGGACGTGGTTGAAGGTATGCAGTTTGATCGTGGTTACCTGTCTCCTTACTTCATCAACAACCAGGAAAACGGCACCGTAGAACTGGACAACCCGTTCATCCTGCTGGTTGATAAGAA
>JBPEWW010000111.1:0-10393 GCA_052032275.1 Alteromonas sp.
CCAGCGTGACTGAAAATAGCGCAGGCTGTGGCGAAGGGTAGCGGCAAACGCTGCCCATAACGCCAGCAGCCACCAGGGTATTACCAGGCCGTAAGACGGGTCGGGAAAATTAAAAACACCCGCCAGGGTTAACGACCCATCGGTTATCAGCCCCAGCAGCGCCACGATAAACATCAGTACACCGTCCTGTTGCGGTGTTTGGCAAACCACAAAAAATGCGAATAAAAGTAGTCCAACAACCCATAAGTACTCGTACTGAAAGAAGATTACGAGTAACCAGATAGTCTGAAACCAGACAAAGTTAATCACATGTCGATAAGACGAGACTTTCATTTCAGGCATTATTGATCTGCTGGCACATAATGTAACCTTGGTACTAGCGAATATGTACATAAGTTCAGTTACCCCGGCAATCATCGATAGGGAGGTCGAATAAATGAAGATGGTAAAGTGGTATGTACTGGGTGCCATTGCTGCGGCAGCCCTCACCTGGTTTCTGCCGCACTGGCTGCTAAAGGTGTTGTTCGGCTGGACATGCTTCTCGCTCATTGCAGTAAGCAGTGCCTATCTGCTTAATTACCCGGAGCTGTTTCGCAAACGCGAAGACGGCTCCATTCCTGTTTATATACGCTGGGTATTTATTCCCTTTTTACTCGGCACCGGCGCGTATAACAGCTGGGCGCGAAAACACGATAAGGTGCCCGCGCTGCAGAGAATTGACGAGCAGTTGTTCTTAGCATGCAGACTGTTCGGCAGTGACGTTGAGTCTCTCTCCGAGCAGGGTATTACTGCGATTTTGGATGTCACCGCAGAATTTGATGGCCTGGACTGGACCGCCTACCAACAGGATTTCAACTACCTGAACATTCCGGTTCTCGACCACACCAGCCCTACGCCCGAACAACTGAATGCAGCTGTCAACTGGATCCAGCAGCAAATTGATGCCGGCAATAAGGTCGTGGTGCACTGTGCGCTGGGCCGGGGGCGTTCGGTGTTGGTGATGGCGGCTTACCTGCTGGCGCGTGATGAGACGCTTTCGGTGATGGATGCTCTGAATCACATTCAGTCCATCCGCCAGACAGCCCGGCTTAATAAGCGTCAGCTGGCAGCGCTCTCCCAGGTGAAAAAAGGCGGCCGCCTGCGTCTCAGCAAACGCTTAACCCTGGTCGCCAACCCGGTGGCTGGCGGCGGCAAGTGGCAGGTCGAGAAAGAAGATATTCTGGCCCAGCTCAACCCTTACTTTCAGGTGACCGTGTTTGAAACTACAGAATCTGTGAGCGCCCAACAGCTTGCCCAAAAAGCCGTGAATCAGGGCGCTGATGTCGTGGTTGCCTGCGGGGGAGACGGTACCATTACTGAGGTCGCAAGCGCCATTGAAGGCACGCAGGCCACACTGGGGCTGATCCCCCTTGGCACAGCCAACGCCCTTAGCCAGGTGCTGCATGGCTACACCAGCAAAATAATGCCGGTCAGTATTGCGTGTGAAATTATCGTGGATAACCATGTCTCACGCATGGATACCGCGACCTGCAACAACCAACTGATGCTGCTGGTTGCTGCGCTTGGCTTTGAGCAACAAATGATAGCCAGCGCTGATCGTGAGCAAAAGAACGATGGCGGCCAGTTTGCCTACCTGCGCGGACTTTGGAACGCCATCAGTAACAACGAAACCCAGCAGTTTGTCGTAAGCTTCGACGACGGGGAATTTGAAACCTTACATTCGCCCAGTTTGGTAATTGCTAACGCTGCGCCGTTAACCACGGCCCTCGCGCAAGGTGGTGACGTCCCTGACATTACCGATGGCAAGCTGGATATCACCTGGCTGGAGCCTCAGGAAAGTTCTGATTTGCAATTATTGTCACTGGCTGAATTAGTCTTTTTGTCCGGTGACGCAAAAAAGGCATCCGAACGCATACGTCACAAACAGGCTGCCAAAATCCACATAAAGCTGGAAAAAGAAATGGAATATGCGTTGGACGGGGAAATTCACCGGGCAGATGAACTGATCATCAATACCTGTCACAAAAACCTTAAAGTACTGGTGAGTCAGGACAGCGATGCCATCCGGGAATAAGTGATCGCTGGCGGTCACGGCTAGGTATACACGTTTGAATTGTAGAACAGACTTAAGGTAACGTTAACATGGCAGAAGACTCTCAGTACGACGCATTAATTTCATGGCTGGAAGCCTGCTACCCCAACGAACCCGAGTATTTGCAGGCGGTGAAGGAAATCGTCAATGATGTGCTGCCCGTCTATTATGTGCACGAAGATTTTAAGCGCTACAATGTCCTTACCCGGTTATGTGTCCCGGAGCGGGTTATTCATTTTAATGTCAGCTGGTTAAATGACCAGGATGAGGTAGAAATTCATCAGGGCTGGCGGGTCCAGCACTCAGGCCTGATCGGCCCCTACAAGGGTGGGCTGCGCTTCCACCCCACCGTAAACGCGTCTATTTTAAAGTTTCTGGCCTTTGAGCAAACCTTCAAAAACGCCCTGACAGGGTTGCCCATCGGGGGCGCTAAAGGGGGTAGTAACTTCAACCCGAAAGGGCGTTCGGATAACGAAATCATGCGGTTTTGCCAGGCGTTTATGCTGGAATTACACCGACATATCGGCGCCAATACGGATGTCCCGGCCGGCGATATCAATGTGGGTGGTCGTGAGATCGGCTACCTGTATGGCGCCTATCGACGCCTGGAGAATCGCTTTGAAGGTGCCATTACGGGTAAAGACCTCGAATTTGGCGGCAGCCATGTACGCACCGAAGCGACGGGATTCGGACTCATCTTTTTCTTACAGTGCGTGCTGGCCACCCATGAAGATACCATGCCGGGGAAACAAATTGTCATTTCTGGCGCGGGCAATGTGGCACTGCACGCAGCCCTTAAAGCTATCCAGCTGCAGGGGACGGTGGTAACACTGTCAAACAGTCGCGGCTGTTATGTTTACAAGGACGGCCTCACTGAAGAGATGGTGAACTGGGCGATGCAGGAAAATACCAACCATGAGAACATTCTCGAAGCCATGCAGAAAGAATTTGGCGGCGAGTGGCAGCAAGACGCCGTGCCCTGGAATACCCCTTGCGATATCGCTCTGCCCTGTGCAACCCAAAACGAGCTCGACGCAGAACAAGCCAAAATTCTGTTGAAGAATGGCTGTGAGTATGTGCTCGAGGGCGCCAATATGCCCTGCACTGAGGGGGCACAGAAAGCGTTTATTGCTGCCCAGATACCCTATGTACCCGGTAAAGCTTCGAACGCCGGCGGAGTGGCCCTCTCCAGTCTTGAAATGTCCCAGAATGCTAATTTCCGTCGCACAGCCTTTACCACCCTCGAACAGGACCTGAAAGACATCATGGAGTCCATTCACGAACAGTGTGTGGAAGAAGGCCAGGAGGACGGCTGGATCCATTACAGTCGCGGGGCAAATATTGCTGCGTTCCGCCGCCTCGCGTCAGCCATGGTATCCCAGGGCATTTAGGGAAAACCTTCCCGTCAGCCTGTAATTGCTACCACATGGTAGCAATTACAAAACTTTAATAAATAATAACTTACATTATTTCAGCAAGTTAAAAGCCCATAAGAGTGGTACACATTTCGCAGTACTCTATCCAGTTAATTGTTACCCGTGGAGAGTCACTATGAAAATTTTTGAAGCATTACGTCAGGATCACGAAAAGCAACGTCTGCTACTAAAGATATTGTGTGAAACGAGCGGCGACACGCAGGCCCGTCAGGAATATTATCAGGAGCTTAAGGATCAGCTGGAAAGCCATGCAGTGGCCGAGGAGCGGCATTTCTACTCGCCCCTTATGCACGAAGATGCGGCGGTTGAATTGTCACGTCATGGTGTTGCGGAGCATCACGAAATTGATGAATTAATCGAGAAACTCGACAATACTGATATGAGCTCCCCTGCTTGGTTGCGGCACCTGAAGGCCCTGAAAGAGAAGGTAGAGCATCATTTGGACGAAGAGGAACAGGAATTCTTCCCGGTGGCCGGGCAGGTTCTGAATGAAAATGAGAAACAAAAATTGGCTGGTGAATACACGGATGAGATGAAGTCAGAATTACGGTCATAAGAGTGTAGGCTGTGGCTGCAGCGACATGTTGCAGCCGGGTCGCAGCCGAGGAGTTGAACCATGTTAACCTGGGCCATAATATTTTTAATTGTTGTGATAATTGCCGCCATTTTTGGCTTTGGCGGCCCGGCAAGTGCAGCGACAGCTATCGCCCAATTTCTGTTTTATGTGTTTGCGATTTTTCTAACACTTTCGCTTGCACTCAGCTTCTTTCGTAGTATGCGTCGCAAACCGCGTCAGGGGAGACATTGAATACCGACGGCATTTCTAACCGCATCCGGACCCAGTGGGAGTCCTTAAGCACCAGCTACTGGTTCATCCCGTTGTGCATGATGTTGCTGTTTGCCCTGTTGTGTGGCGCCTGTCTGTTTTTACTCGAGCGCACCACCCTCCCCGACTGGCTGCTCACGGTGGTCCCCCTTGTTACCCAGGAAGGGGCACAGCAGGTCATGGGTACGCTGGCATCTTCCCTTATTACCGTGACCAGCATTGCCTTTTCAATGACCATAGTGGCGCTTACACTGGCTTCCTCGCAATTCGGACCCCGTCTCATCCGGACTTTCATGGTGGACCGTGGTACGCAGGTTGTGCTTGGTATGCTGGTCTCATCCTTCCTGTTTTGTCTGCTCGCATTGCACTACATTAGCGCAGTTCAGGAAAATCAGGATGCCATGTCGTTACTCACCGCATTGTCGGTAGTACTGGGAGTACTGAATATTGGCGTAATCATCTATTTTATTCACCACGTTGCCGCGTCTATACAGGCTGATCAGGTCATCTACCGATGCTTTCAGGAGCTACGTGGCGATATTGAGACCTTGCTGCCTGCCCCGACTACTAATTCATCCTTACAGCCCGTTGCACCCGCACTACTGACAGACGGCCAGTTTCGGCACACCCTGACCGCTGAACGGGAGGGCTATGTACAAACCATTGATTATGAGGCGATCGCCAGACTTCGCAATGATATTGTCACCGGCATAGAAGTGCTGGTAAGAGGCGGCGATCATGTGTTTCCCCGTGCGCCGGTGTTGATAATTCACAGTAATACAGAGGTTAACCGTGCGCTGCTCACCACGCTCTCTGCAAGCGTAATTGTGGGTAACACCCGCACGCCGTTGCAGGACCCTGAATTTGCACTCGGTCAATTGGTAGAAATTGCATTACGGGCTCTGTCGCCCGGTATCAACGATCCAACCACCGCAATTACCTGTCTGGACAGGCTGACTTCGGCGTGCATTCTGATGTCGCAGCGTAGCTTTCCGGCCCCGTGTGTCATTAATAAAGACACTAACTGCTGGATAAAGCGACGGGCGTTTACCATGGAAGGAGTAATAGACCGTGCGTTTGACCAAATCAGACAGGACGGCAAATCACACGTGGCAATTGCACTGCATATTTTACGCTGCCTGTACGTGCTCAAACAGCAGCTGGACCCGAAGCTTGCGCCACTGCTCGCCAGACATGCGCATGCCACCTATGCATTAGCAATGACCGAGTCGGTGGTAGAAAAAGATAATGCAGCATTAGATGCTGCATTATCGAGGCTGGTTTAGCGGCGGGCAATAATCCAGATGGCATGGATAATACCAGGGATGTAGCCCAGAATAGTCAGCAGGATATTGATCCAGAAATGTGCGCCCAGCCCTACCTGCAGAAATACGCCGAGTGGCGGCAGTAAAATTGACAAAATAATGCGTATAATGTCCATACAATGTCCCTTTATTGGTGAATACCAGTGTCATTGCTGCAAGACATTTGCCACGTTTTACCTGTACAGCATGTCTTCGCGCATCGGTGCCAGTTCTGCAAGAATGAGATTTTGATGCCGGTGTGATACTCCCGCCTTATTCATTGCATTAATCAACAGGTCCACCGTGCGGTTAAAGTGTGCCTCGGTAATATTCATACCACCATGCACCTGCGACATGCTGTCGCCGGTATAGTCACAGGGACCATCGGTGACCATGCACAGTTGCTCGCTAAGCTTTTCTTTGAAGCGTGCGATATCACTGCCGGCGAAATACTCCAAAATAATCGGATCGTACTCAATTTCGTAAACGAAGTTATCGGTAATTTCAGTTACTGTCTGTTCACCACCAATTTGTTGATACAGGCTCGGTGTGCTTGATGCGCAAGCCAGCAGGGTTGTTATAGCGCACAGTAGCCCCACGGCGCGGGCAAATTGCTTGGTTACCACAGTTGTCCTCCTACAGACAGGTACAGGCCATTCTGGTCCGCAGCCCCGGCGATACTGCCAAGCTCCGCCCAGGCCAGGGTGACATTAAAATGCTTGGAAGGAATGTAGGTGATGAATACATCCCACCAGTCTTCTTCCCCAAGCCCAAGATTATCCGGTTTTTGGCGATACTCCACACCGGCGGCAAGGTGCCGGTTAAACAGTACACCCAGACTGCCTTCCATCATCAGATTCAGGTCGTCGTCCTGTTGCTGACCAAACCCCAGTAACCCCAGCTGATTGGCATTGGTTGCCCGGGCTGTCATATTCCAGACCAGATTGTAGCCTGCTGCGGCGCCCAGATGAACCTTGGTGGCAGCCAGGTAAACATCCGTCCCCCGGTCTGAATCGGCCCCCAGCGCAGCGGCAATACCGGCATCCTGCAACACTTTATGCTGCACGCCTGCACTGAGCTGCGGCCAGTCGGAATACACCACATCACCATACAGCCTGACTTTTGCGCCATACACGTTTTGCGCAATATCCCCCCCCAGCGTGGTCAGATCGAAGGTATGCCTTGCAACTGACAATTCAACCCGGTCATACACCGAAATACTGCCGCCCACCACGTGCAGACGATAATCGTCCAGATTGACCCGGGTGGTAAACGCGTTTACCGACAACTCATCACGTGTGTCATATCCAGACAGGGTGGCCCACGGCACAATACCTCCGCCGCCTGCCCCTTCTAACTGATTGAGTCCGGCAGTGGCAATCAGCTTACCCTCGCCAGCCACGGCCTGGCTGGCACAGAGTAACAGCGTGCTACCAATTAAGCCTGCTAGTTTCATGAAATTCCTTGTTGAGATTGTGTGTTATAAGGTGTGGACGCCAGCCACTCCAGCAGCATGGGCGCCGCCACAGGTCTGCTAATGTAATACCCCTGGGCAATGTCACATCCCCAGTCTGCCAGCAAAGCCAGCGTGGTGTCATCTTCGACCCCTTCGGCCACTACCTGGAGACCGAAAATGTGTGCCAGGCTCAGTACTGTTTTAACAATTTGCTGATCATTCTTATCGCTGGCGAGTTTAAGTACAAAGCTCTTATCAATTTTGATGCTATGCACCGGCAAATCTTTCAGGTAAGCCAGCGAAGAATACCCTGTACCAAAATCATCAATGGCAAAGCGAAAGCCGGCTGCGTTTAGCTGCTGCATATTTTCAATTGCTACACTGGCGTCAGACACCAGGTCGCTCTCGGTAATTTCCAGTTCGAGATCGGCAGGCTGCAGACCCGCCACATTTAGTAACTCGTGCAGGCGATTGAGTAACTGCGCGTTCTGAATGTCCTGCGTCGATAAATTCATTGCCACCGAAAATTGGTAGCCCTGCGCCCGGAACGAGACAAGATCCCGGATAGTCTGGTTCATCACCCAGGATGTGACCTGCTCAATTAATCCGGCCTGCTCAGCAATACTGATAAACTCATCTGGGGGCACAAACCCAAGGACCTTGCTATTCCAGCGGATCAGAGCTTCCATGCTGCATACGCGCTGTTCCCGCAACGCAATTTTTGGCTGATACACCATCGATAATTCCGACTGCTCAGACTGCAGGCAGTGCTTTAACTCCGTGATAATGGACAACCGCCGCAGGTAGCGGTTTTCCAACTCCTGGTCATAACACATCAGCCAGTCACCTGATTGATTCTGCTCATCGGTCACAATATTGATTTTGCGGAACAATTCCTCTGCAGAGTTGGCATCCGCGGGGCAATCAATGGTGGCGAAGGCCACTTTCACCGGGATCGCCACTAACTCGACTTCCACCGGTTGTTCCAGGATATGCTGGAGCGTCTCAAGCTGCAGTGTGGTTAAGGGGGCCTCGGCAATAAACAGCACTTCACCACCCGATAGCCGGGCGGCCACCCCCTGCCAGCGGCACAGGCGTTCGCAGACCACCTGTAATACCTTATCGCCGTTAGCATAACCGTATAAGTCGTTGATCGTTCGGAAGCCGGGTATTGAGATCCCGAGGACCTGAAACGGCACCCCTGTGGCTAGTCTATCCGCAACCAGCTGCTCCATATAATTGCGATTGTATAACCCGGTCAGCATGTCGTGCTGCGCCTGAAAGCGGATACGCTCCTCACGACTTTTGAGGCTGTCCTGCATGGTGGTGAAGGCGCGCGACAAATTGGCAATTTCAGTCAGGCGGCTATCATTGGGCAGGGTCTGATCATACTCACCGTCGGCGATGCGGTTTACTGCCTTCATTAGCCGTGATACCGGGCGGCTTACCCGCCGCGAGAGGAACATCACAAACAGCATAGACACCAGAATTGCCAGCAGACTGATTGAGACGATGGTAAGGAGTAGCTTGGCAAACCCGTCGTATTGCTCAGAAACGTCAATTGCCAGGGTGAGTTCAACGGGCAAGCCTGCCATCGCCATATCTTCCAGATTTAAGCGACGACTGACAAAGCTTTGCTGGTTACCGGCCAGAAAATCCAGCCAGCTTAACTGAGCGCGGTCCTCTTCCAGTATACGCTGGGCACTGGACAGCGACAGGCTGGTCGCCAGTGCTAACGGTTTTTCGGTTACCGCCGTGGTAGTGTGAACAATAATTTCCCCCTGCGTAATCCCACTTAACGCTTTGAGAAACTGACTGTTAATGGCAAACCCGGAAACGCTGTACCCCACTGCCCGGGGCATTTTTACTGGCGCCACCACCACGTGAAACAAATTGCCGTCCACAATCATAAAGCCACTGGTATAATCCTCAAACGGCGACAGCAAGGCGCGTCCGCGCTCAGGAAATTCGCTCCCGTAGGGCATATAGTCTGGTACCGAGGCCACCACCTCCCCGGTTAACGTGACGTAGGCTACCCAGTCGGCCCCGGTCCGCCCCTGCATGGACTCCAGAAAGCTTTCCGTGGTTGCCACACTTTCCTGACTCTGGTCACGCAGCATCTGACTGACCGTATCAAAATGGGTGGAAGACAAATTCACCATAGTGCCCAGAATTTTGGCCCGTTCCTCTATCACATTTCGAAACACACCTTTAGAGACCGTGATTTCTTTATCCAGGCTGGTCTGTACCAGGGAGGTAGTCCCGTTCCACACGCTGATCAGGATCAGAGAGACTGTGATAACAATCCCCCCCAGGAGTATGCGAAACAGGCTATGCCGAAGCGATATCTGCACTGAACTTATCCACCAAATTTACGGTTGCCGAATGTCTTCGGCGCAGGTTGCTCGGTTACCATCAAGTTCAGGGTCAGGGTCTCGCGGGCGTTATTGGGGTCAAGCACCACCGATTCACGGCGCGCCTGCAAAATATCGAGATTCTTGTGCCACACAGTGACCGATGTAACATTGTCCGGCACAGCAACCTGGCCTTGTTCATCGGATTTGCCCACCCCGCCTGAATCGCTTACGTAAATGTAGCCGATCATCTGGTCGTGGATATTACAACCAAGGACTACCACGCCGGGTTTGTCAAACGGCACTGGCTCGACTGACTTACCACTGTACAGCTTGATTTCAAATGTTTTGGCGTCGGAAAAACTATAGACATGATGGCGAATGTTGTCACTATTTGGAAAGCGAACCTTTGCCCCCTGTGCAACGATCAATACTTCGGGCAGAAACTGCTTATCAATCTGATCCATTATGGCAGACGCAGGCGGTGCTAAATCTGTGCTGTCTGTTTGCCACGTGACTACCGCGTTAGCAAGCGGGGCCTGGTGCTGGTCCTGTATCAACAGGGTCTTCGACACTGCAACGGGTGAGAGACAGAGTGTAGCCAGTAGTCCCAGCGCGCGCAGGCGATAAGTTAAATTCGAAATACTGCACCTCGTCGAAATTAGATAAGCCAGTTAAATCTACGCGACTTTAGCGGGCTTAACAAGCGCATCACGACATTCGTATAAAACCGGAATGTTGTGCAATAACAATCCTCTAGTGCAGAGTGACGCGGCCTGAAAACCGGGCTGGTGATATAGCGGCATATCGGAGTATTTAAGGGCGGGACAAAGATATAAAAAAAGCCAGCTTCTCAAAGCTGGCTTTTTAAGATGGTGCGGAAGGCGGGACTTGAACCCGCACGAGCTATGCTCACCACCCCCTC
>JBPEWW010000112.1:0-5933 GCA_052032275.1 Alteromonas sp.
CGTTTCACGTCGGCCTGTTAATCGCTGGATAAATCACGCCTTACCGGTATACTTTGCAAAGTGCGTCACTCTGACGAAAATAATAATGATGGCTACCAAGGCCACGCAAGTATGAGGAGTCGGCAACTTGCAGCAACAATCGTCCCGCACCCTTGAGGACTGTCACGTTCTGATTGTTGATGATCAGGCCAGCAGCCGGTTAATTCTGGAATCTTTACTGGAAGACATGGTGCGCTGCACCACTGCAGACAGTGCCAGCAAGGCAATCGCATTATGTCGTGCTCAGCGCCCCGACCTGGTGTTAATGGACGTGGTCATGCCAGATATGAGTGGTCATGATGCCTGCCGCCTGCTTGCCGATATTGCTGAAACCAGTCACATCCCGGTGATCTTCGTTACCGGTTCCGCTACCGATGATGATCAGGAAAAATGCTGGGAGGCGGGCGGCGTCGATTTCGTCGAGAAACCGGTGAACCCCACCACCTTACGAAACCGGGTAAAAAGCCACCTGAATCACAAAATGAAGACCGATTTGCTGGAGCAGCTGATTTATTTAGATCGGCTGACCGGTGCGTACAATCGCCATTATCTTGAAGACAGTTTACCGGGCCTTATTCGTGACTGTCTTCGTCATGAGCGCGACCTTGCCTTTATTCTGTTCGACATCGACTTTTTCAAACAGTACAACGACGAATATGGCCACCTGCAAGGCGATACCTGTCTGCAAAAAGTCAGTTACACCACCATGCTGGCGTTGCTGCGTCCCCGGGATAAGCTGATACGGGTTGGCGGCGAGGAATTTCTGGTGGTACTCCCGGAAACCGATGCGGATGGCGCGTCAGCGGTTGCTGAACGCCTGTTGGACGTCGTACGCACTGAATCGATCCCTCATAAACACTCACCAGACAGGGTAGTGACGGTCAGCGCGGGCGTCGCTGAATATCAGCCATCCGACAACCGTAACCTGAAAAAAGCGGTGTCCCGGGCCGATACCGCGTTATATGAGGCAAAATCCCAGGGGCGCAATCGTGTGGCTATCTACAACGAGGCTTTGGAAGGAGCGTCACCACGATGAATACTGCTGAATTATGGAATAAAGACCACGCGCTGCGCCGGATGATGGGTAAGGAGTCACTGTTACAGCGGGTGGTGGCCCTGTTCCTGGAACAATTTCCTGAACAGTGGCAGGCACTAAGCGAGGATCTTGACCAGGGCGATTTAGCTGGCGTTCAGAGAAGGGCTCACACCCTTAAAGGCTCTGCCGGTGAGCTAGCCCTACCGGCATTGCAACAATGTTTAGGCGCTATTGAACAGGCAGCCAGGCACGGCGATCACCCCGCCACCAGCTACGCATTTGAGCAGTCGCGGCAGGTAGCAGACAATACGCTCAGCAGACTTCAGCAAGACTGAACGCGGCTATTTAACGCGTTACTACGCGGTATCAGGTCTGACTGGCCGCCGGGCCGGCAGACAAATCATTATCCATGGCCACTGAGCGACGAGGCTCAGCAGGTGAAATGTTAAATACAATAAATAGCAAAAAGGTGGAATACAGGGTTGCCAGCGCAATCACCACACCGGCCATATCCCAGTTCAGGGCAATGCTTAGCGGCACCAGCTGTGCAATGGGAACAAACGCCAGCAAACTTTTCGCCCGCAACATCAACGCCAGCCAGATTTTTTCCCCCTGTTGACGGGACAGACCCAGACCGCGGCAGAAATGCGCCAGCACTAACGGCATTATTTGCGCCACGCAAATAATTGCCGCAGCCAACAGCGCCACAAACAGCGTACTGCTGTCATCCTGCGCCGCTACCGCCGCAACCGGTGGCAAGCCTGCCGGCGTGCTGCCTTCCGCAAGTACACTTAGCAAGGTGTCGGCAACCACGAACCCCAGCCAGCTTAAACCGAGGATCATGGCGATAGCAGGGAGATACACGGCCCCCTGAAAACGCCATTCACTGAACAGGCCCTGGAGGGATCCTGAGCGATAATGTAACGTGGTTACGCACACCATCAGCGAAATCGCTAACGCGTAACCTGCCATCTTCAACGGAAACCAGGCAAATGGAATAAGTTCACACGTCAGGCACACCACCATGAACAGGGCGGTGATCAGCGGATGACGGAGAAGGAAAGCAAACATGTCCTTGTAGGCGTTGAGATAGTCCTTTTTCTCTAAATTTGTATTGATCTGCATAGCGACAACCTCGACCTTTAAGCCCGCAACTATACGGATTATCGATCAAAAGTTAAGCAATCCGTGACAGTTGCCAGTAGTCTATTTGATACCAACGTATCTGCAATAATACTTTCAGGTGATTTCTGTCTACCGGGTGCAGATCGCACAAAATACACACGATTAACACGCACTGCCCGCGACAATGATGCAGATAGTCAGTTGGATTAGTCCGCCGTGCTATTGATAATGTTCGGGAATGTTTTGCTGTAATGTTCTTCGAAGAGAAGAAGGATGGTGCCCAGGGGTGGGTGAAGCAAGCGCTCTATGCGAAGCAACGCTTCGCGCGCAGCTGAACGACAAAAATCTGTGATTTTTGGCTGGATTAGTCCGCCGTGCTATTCAATACAAATCAATAAGACTTTAAAATTATGAACTTCGAAGAGAAGAAGGATGGTGCCCAGGGGCGGACTTGAACCGCCACGGCCGTGAGGCCACTAGCACCTGAAGCTAGCGTGTCTACCAATTTCACCACCTGGGCAACGTGAGCGTAGCTGAAGAGGTTTCGAACCGCGCTGCGTTGTGGGAGCGAAATTTACGCGGAGTGCGCCACTTTGTCAACGCTCTGTCGCCACTTTTTATTGATTTTTTTACCCTAAGCGGTGCGAATGTTCATAAAGCCAGCAGTTTGCACAAAATTCCCGCCATTCCCTCGCTCAGGCTAGGTCACGCCGTGTGCCAGACAGTACGCTTAATGCCGTTACCAGCTGCCGCGCGGGTTCGTCAGTGTGACTATCTCAGACATATTCATCAGCCCCTGACAGCAAACGTATTCTGTCTGCCTGCCCTTGTGTGCGACCATGGTGGTAGTTCATCAATGACGCTGACGGGTATAATACGCCCCATACCGATAACACAACATGGAGTGGCAGAATGACGCTAGGCTGGGTCTCGCTGGGACTGGTATACCTGTTAGTGCTTTTTTACATCGCCAGCTGGGGAGACAGGAACTCACCGGCCGCGCGCAAGCTCACCTCTCACCCTGCTGTTTACTCGCTGGCGCTGGCTATTTACTGCACGGCCTGGACCTTCTTCGGTGCCGTCGGCCAGGCCAGCCGCGACACCTGGAGTTATCTGCCGCTACTGCTGGGCCCCATTTTAGTGTATTTGCTGGGCTACAAATTTATTTATAAGCTGACGCTGGTCAGTAAAAAGCAACATATTACCACCATCGCTGATTTTATCGCATCCCGCTACGGCAAACGCCAGACGGTGGCGTTACTGGTCACCGTCATCGCGTTGCTGGCCACCGTGCCGTATATTGCACTGCAGCTAAAGGCCATTGGCGCAACCTTTCAGTTGCTGACACGCCAGCCGGACAGCAACATGATTGTGCTGGCAGCCACCGTTTTCATTGCCATCTTTGCGATATTCTTTGGCACTAAGCAGGCTGACGTCACTGAATACCGCCGCGGGCTCATGCTGGCCATTGCGTTTGAATCCTCCATCAAGCTTCTCGCGCTGGTATTGGTTGCCATCGTAGGGTATGTCGCGTGGTCGGCCTCCGAACGCGGCCCGCTGCTGGTCCGGTTCACCACGCATGAGGCGTTATCACAGTTCGGTTCACTGACCTTCATTGCCCAAACCATCATGTCCGCGGCCGCAGTGGTGTGTTTACCGCGGCAGTTTCATGTCGCCATCGTGGATAACCTGAGCCTGAGTCACCTGAAGACAGCGCGCTGGCTGTTTCCGCTTTACCTTGCCCTGCTCGCGGCCGTGATCCCGGTCATTGCCACCGTTGGCACCGCTATTCTGGGGGAGAGTGTAGAGCCGGATACCTATGTCATCTCACTGGCGATGTATTCCGAGTCGGTGCTGTTGCAGATACTGGTGCTGATTGGTGGCCTGTCAGCGGCCACCGCCATGATCATTGTAGCGACGCTCACGTTAAGTACCATGCTTACCAACGATGTGATCCTGCCAAGCTGGCTGGCAAGGGGGTCGCCGGCTACCCGCCATCAGGATTATGCACGGCACATCCGGCATATCCGCCGGGTAGTCATCGGGGTAATCTTACTGATGGCGTTTGTGTACCACCAGCAAATGACCGGGGCACGCAGCCTGCATTCAATTGGTCTGGTAGCATTCTCTCTGGTCATCCAGCTGCTCCCCGCCATTGTGGGAGGCCTGTACTGGCGACGTGCCCACGCACACGGCGTGTATGCCGGCTTGCTGGCCGGTATTCTCTGCTGGGTGCTCTGGCTGGCTGTGCCGCTTGCCACAGGTCCTACCGGCAACCTGCTGCAGAGTGATATTATCAGTGCCGGTGCGCTGCTCAGTCTGACCGCCAATATCACCGCGTTTATGCTGTTTTCCTGGCTGGCCAGCCACCGGCTGATAGACCGTATTCAGGCCGAAGCCTTCGTGGCACCGTCAGATACCACCAGCCAGTCGGCGGCGGCCAGCAGCCACTCGGCCATCACCATCGCGGATCTCACCACCTTGTTAACCACTTTCATGGGCGCCAGCCGCTGCCAGCAGCTGGTGAACGAATACCAGTACCTGAACGCCTGTGCGCTTATTGAAACAGAAAAGCCGGACGATGCCTTTCTGACATTTTGCGAGCGTGCCCTGGGTGGCGTGTTGGGTGCGTCCAGTGCCAGGGCGCTGTTGGAGAGTGTGTTGCAGGGTAAAAAGCTGGACGTCACGGAAGTTATCAACTTTTTCGATGGCACCACCCAGGCGGTGAAATTCAACATGAGTGCCCTGCTTACGTCGCTGGAAAATATGGATCAGGGGATCAGTGTGGTGGATCAGCATCTTAACCTGGTGGCCTGGAACAGACAGTATGCCGGGCTATATCAGTACCCCGAAGCGTTGCTGACAGTCGGCACCCCCATTGAAAAGCTGATTCGCTACAACGCCGAAAACGGGGAGTTTGGCCCCGGTGATATTGAGGAACAGGTGGACAAACGCCTGGCCTATTTGCGTTCGGGCAGTCCCCACCGTTTTACGCGCCAGCGCAGCGACGGCCGGGTTATCGAAATGGTCGGCAACCCCTTACCGGGCGGCGGCTTTGTTACCAGCTTTAATGACATTACTGCCCACGTGGAAATTCAGCAGGCGCTGGAGGAGTCCAACATTGATTTGGAACTGCGGGTGAAAAAGCGCACCGAAGAAGTTCATTCCATCAATGCTGAACTACGGCTGGAAATAGAACGCCGCTCCCAGGCAGAGAAAAAGCTGATCCGGGCCCGGCAAGCTGCTGAGGAAGCTAATGCCAGCAAAACCCGGTTTCTGGCACTGGCCAGCCATGACGTCCTGCAACCGCTGAATGCTGCCAAGCTGTACTTATCTGCGTTGCAGGAAGCGGACTTACCCGAACAGGCCGCCAGCATTGTCAGCAAGCTAGACCACAGTGTGCACTCCAGCGAAGCGCTGATTGCTACGCTGCTGGATATTGCACGGCTCGATCAGGGAGAAATGAAGCCCGCGCTGGAGCCGGTCAATGTAGCAGACCTGTTAGGCCCGCTGGCCGAAGAGATGGCGCTGTCGGCGCAGGATAAAGGGCTGCAGTTACGCATTCGGTTGCGATCATGCTGGGTCATCACGGATAAAACCTTTTTATACCGCATTGTGCAGAACCTGTTGTCCAACGCCATTAAGTACACGCAAACCGGCAAAGTGCTGTTTACTGCCCGCCCGCGCGCCGGGCAGGTAGAACTGGCGGTATTGGATACCGGAATAGGCATTT
>JBPEWW010000113.1:0-9505 GCA_052032275.1 Alteromonas sp.
ACAAAAAACTAAAGGTTTTGGAGCGGTAGTTCAGTTGGTTAGAATACCGGCCTGTCACGCCGGGGGTCGCGGGTTCGAGTCCCGTCCGCTCCGCCATTTAGTTTTTGCTTCCAGTTATGCGGAGCGGTAGTTCAGTTGGTTAGAATACCGGCCTGTCACGCCGGGGGTCGCGGGTTCGAGTCCCGTCCGCTCCGCCACTAACGCTGTAAACATCTTCTGATTTACAGCGCTTATCTACCCCATCTTTTATCCTTGTTATTATTCAGTTTTCTGGTTTATCTGCCGGTGAATGATGTTGGTATTCCCGTGTCTATCAGGATACCATTCGTGTCATCGTTTATCAGAGGTACATGCAGACGTGGATGCAGTAATCAGATGCCAGGGAATCAGTAAATCCTACCAGGAAGAAAGCACAACGACGCCCGTATTACAGGATGTGTCGTTTTCAGTTAATGCCGGTGAACAAATTGCCATACTGGGCAGCTCCGGTTCGGGTAAGAGTACCTTGTTGCATATCCTGGGCGGGCTGGATTCCGCCGATGCCGGCGAAGTCCATATTAATGGCCAGCCTATTTTGGCGTTATCCGCGAAAGCCCTTGCCGCGCTGCGCAATCAGGATATTGGGTTTATCTACCAGTTTCACCACCTGTTGCCGGAGTTTACTGCGCTGGAGAACGTGGCTATGCCTTTGCTCATTAACGGTACTGCGCCGGCAGAGGCGACCCGGCGGGCGACCGAAAAGCTGGAGCAGGTGGGGTTGTCTCACCGTTTAACACATAAACCGGCGGCGCTGTCAGGGGGCGAACGTCAGCGGGTAGCGATCGCCCGGGCACTGGTTAACAATCCCAGCATCGTACTGGCCGACGAACCTACCGGTAACCTTGACCATCGCACTGGTGAACAGGTATATGCGTTACTCAAATCACTCAGTGAGCAGCAGGGTACCTGCTTCGTCGTCGTCACCCATGACCGGTCGCTGGCTGCCCAGATGGATCGTATCCTCACTATTCGGGACGGGTGTCTGTCAGAAACACAGGTGAAGGACAGCGCGTTATGAGGCTGGCCTGGCAACTGGCCAAACGATTCCGTCAGGCCAAACAGAAAAACCGCTTCATCTCTTTTATCTCGTTTTCCTCAACCGTCGGCATTGCGCTGGGCTGTTTTGTGTTGATCACGCTGTTAAGCGTGATGAATGGTTTTGAGCGCGAGCTCACCCAGCGCATCCTGTCTGTCATTCCTCACGGCGAAATTTATGCCACGGAAACTACCGGGATACGCTACTGGCAGGCTCAACAGCATCGCTTACTGCAGGATCCGCGGGTGAGTGCGGTAGAGCCTTACACAAAAATTACCGGGATGCTGCAATTCAAAGGCGATCTCAAAGCCGTGGAAATTACCGGGCTGGCCGTTGACGACGCCACCGCCCCCGGCTGGCGTGCTCATGTGCAGGACAGTCACTGGCAGGCATTTGTGGGGCAGCCCGACGCCGTGTTACTCGGTAAGGGCATTGCCCAGCGACTGGCTATCAGCCCGGGTGACAGTGTACAGGTGCTAATCCCCACGGTGACCGATGACTTGTCATTCAAAGCCCCCCAGTCGGTCACCCTTACGGTAGCCGGGACCCTCAATATTGGTGGCGAGATGGATAACTACTTAGGGATGATGCATCTGGCGAAGGCGTCTGAGGCAATGAGCGTCGACTCAGGTGCGCAGGGGCTGCGTTTTACCCTGGCCGATCCGTTCTCCGCCTATCAGACCATGCGCGATATCGGCTATACCTTTCCGCAGGCTGCGTTTATGTCCGACTGGACCCGCACTCAGGGGCACCTGTATAAGGATATTCAGCTGGTGCGAATGGTGGTGTATATCTCGCTGACGCTGGTGATTGCGGTGGCCTGTTTTAATATTGTGTCCACGCTGGTGATGGCGGTCAGAGAGAAACGGGCCGCGATTGCGATCCTGAAAACCATGGGGGCGCCAGACGGACTCATCCGCGCGGCTTTTGTTTTACAGGGCATGATAAACGGCGTGACTGGCATTGTCATTGGGACACTGGCGGCGCTGGCCGTGGCACCCAACCTGTCGGCGATAGTGGCGGCAATCGAAGGGGCATTCGGGATCAGCGTGTTGTCAGGCGATATTTATTTTATCGATTTTCTGCCTACTGAACTGCATGGCAGTGATGTGCTCATCACCGTGTTGGTAGCCTTTGTGCTGTGTATATTCGCTACCTTGTACCCGGCCCATAAAGCAGTGCAGATTAAACCGGCCAGCGCATTAAATGGCTGACCGGTAAGGAAAGTTAACTGTTGCGGTCGAAGTGTTGCAGGTCGACATCTTCTTCCTTCTCGCCGGCCGCAGGATTGTTGAAAACAGCCTCATCCAGGTCGTTTTCACTCTTAGCCACCACGCACGACACCATACAGTCACCGGTAATATTCACGGCCGTACGGGTCATATCCAGCAAGCGGTCAACACCAATAATTAACGCAATGCCCTCTACCGGCAGGTTGACCTGTTGCAGTACCATGGCCAGCATAATCAGGCCGACACCGGGCACACCCGCGGTTCCTACCGAGGCCAGTGTGGCAGTCAGAACCACCATCAGGTAGTCGGCCATGCTCAGATCGACCGCGTATACCTGGGCAATAAACACCGTGGCCACGCCCTGCATGATGGCGGTACCATCCATATTAATGGTGGCACCCAGTGGCAGCGTAAATGACGATACTGAGTTACCCACACCCAGTTTGTTGCGGGCGGTTTCCATTGTCACCGGTAGCGTAGCACTGCTGCTTGATGTACTGAAAGCGAACAGCGCCGCCTCGCGCATTTTCATAAACAGCATTTTCGGGTTCAGGCCGGTCAGCACTTTCAGCAACACGGAATAAGTAACCAGCCCGTGGATCACCAGCACAGCCAGTACCAGGCCAAAGTATTTCGCCAGGCTGAAGATCGTATCGACACCGATGGTGGCAAACAGCTTGGCCATCAGCACAAATACCCCATACGGTGCCAGGTTCATAATAATCGTCACCAGCTTCATGATGACAGTGTTGATATCTTCGAAAAACGCGCTGATGCGTTTACCCGCTTCGCCGGTCATTGCCATTGCAATGCCGAACAGCACGGCAAACACAATGATTTGCAGCATATTGCCTTCGGCCATGGAGGCAATCGGGTTAGTGGGGAACATGTTCACAAACACCTCAGACAGGCTGGGCGGCGTGTTCGCTACGTATTCATTTTCAGTACTTAAGTTGAGGTTTTCGCCGGGTGAAACCAGTAATCCCAGACCGATAGCCAGTGACACTGCGATGCCGGTAGTGACAATATATAAGCCGACGGATTTAGCGCCTAAACGCCCGAGTTTACTGGGTTCGGTTAAGCTGCTGGTACCGCAGATCAACGACACAAAAACCAGCGGCACGACCAGCATTTTTAAGCTGGCAATGAAAATCTGGCCGAGGGTGGAAAATATACCTTCTACCAGAATGCCATACGTTGAGAAAGAGAAACCAAATATCGAAAAGGTGAAATCTCCGCTATCATCAAACAGCAACTGGAGCAGTGCGCCGATAATGATTCCGGCGACCATGCCGATAAATATTCTGGTGGTAAGGCTATATTTGTGTGCATTTTGAGACATGTATGTTCCCTGAGCATATTTTATTATTCTGAATTGCCCGTGTAGTTTGCCAGATTCTTGTTTATTTTAAACGTGTAAACGACCCATTTGTCACTAAAAGAGGTCCAGGAAGACAACCATGCGAGCATTATTGAAGTCGCTGACGTTACTCAGCACACTATTTGTACTTATTGCCTGCGGAGGAGGGGGTTCGGTTTCCAGGGATAACACCGGTGGAGACAACGACGGTGGCGGTGACAATCCACCCGAGCCTACCATCAGCATCAACCTGGCATTAGCCGACAACCAAGGTAACGCTAATCGTGACCTGACCATCGATAACCCACTGACGCTCACTGCGACGGTGACTAACTCCGAGGGCGATGCGGTCAGTGACACCCTGGTAACGTTTTCACTCAGTAACGACAGTCTGGCCACGTTTTCAAATGATACCGGTACCGCCCGCACTAATGACAGCGGCGTAGCGACGATCGGCATGACGGTGGGGGCACTGGCCGGTGACGGGGCGGTCACGGCCACTATTCCATCCGGTGAAGAGGGCAGTACCACCTTCTCATCCAGTGGCAGCGGCGGCGGCAGCGTCCAGCCCGCCACTTTACAACTGTTTGCCAGCGCCGTGCAGCTGGCGTCCAGTGGTTCCGATGACGTGGAACTGATTGCGCTGGTTAAAAACGAACAGAGTGTGCTCATGGAGGGCGTCGAAGTGAGTTTTTCGGTGAGCAACCAGGCTGACGTGGAGCTGCAGCTGACGCAACCGACCACCACCGCTGATGGCACGGCCCGGGCACGCTTAACTACGTTAAATAATGCGACCAACCGAACGGTCACGGTCACCGCGCAAACCGGTACGTTTGTAGAGACAGTGGACATCGAAATTTTTGGTACGGATGTCACCATCAATGGCACTACCGAGGGGGGGACGGCCTCGGTGATCCTAAACGACTCTGTCGATTTGACCTTACGAGTGCAGGATTCCGACGGCGTGGCCGTGCCGAATCAGACCATTCAATTAGCGGTAGCCAATGGATTATTAGATGATATTTCAACCGAAGCCGATGAAGCCGCGGATACGCTGACTGTCACCACGTCGGCTAATGGTCAGGCGAGCGTGCAGTACACCGGGACAGTTTCAGGTACCGACACCCTTACTGCATCTGCGTTAGGTGACGCGTACGGTGATGCAGATGGTGAAGGGTTTGAGATTTTTGTACAGGAGGATGAATTCTTCTTTTCCTCCACCCCGGCCGATGATATCCCGCTGAATACCCTGCAAACACTCACGGTCAGCTGGCGTAAAGACGGCAACCCATTTGCGAACGGTGATGTGACATTCAGTGCGTCCCGGGGCCAGATCACCAGCGGCCAGAGCACCACTACGGACGCCGACGGCAATGCCAGCTTCACCATTACATCCACCAACGCCGGTAAGTCATCCATTACCGCGACGGGAGTGGATAATGCAGGCAATGAAGTAAGCGCCCGCGTAGACATTGAATTTGTCGCCACTGTCCCGCATGTGATGCAGGCGGATGCCACGCCGGATCTGATAGGCCCGGACGGTCAGACCAGCACCATCACTGCCATTGTGCGGGATGTCGACGGTAACCTGGTAAAAAATACGGTGGTGAATTTTAATGTTGATGACACCAGCACCGGCACAATTTCACCCTCACAATCGACCACTGACAGCAACGGTGTGGCGTCGACAGTATTTACCTCTGGCTCGGTAACCAGTGAAGATGCCGTGGTAGTCACCGCAGCGGTCAGTGGTATGAGTGAGGTCAGTGATACAGTGACGCTGACTGTCGGTAATCGGGCCTTCGATGTTTCAATAGGTACCGGTAACGTTGTGTTAAGCCCGGATAATGCTACTTACCTGAAAGAATTCGCAGTCTTTGTCACCGATTCGGTTGGTCAACCGGTCGAGGGCGTGTCTTTGACAGCCTCTACCACGCCCACCAAATTTGCCAACAATGGCATGTACCGTAAAGGCTTTTGGATATGGAACGGTACTGTATGGGTGGTGACCAACACCGATGTGGACCCCGTGCGTACCGGCCTGACCGCAGAATGTGCAAACGAAGACATTAATGCTGACGGTATTCTGGATTCAGGAGAGGATAATAATAACGACGGCTTCCTCACCCCGGGTATCGTCGGTGCACTGTCGTTTGCCGGCGGGAACGTCACCGATGAGAATGGCCAGGCCATCCTGGAATTGCGTTATCCAAAAGCTTATGCGCCCTGGTATGATACTGAGATCACGGTATTTGCGCAGTCTACCGGCAGTGAGGCCAGTGCGTCGACGATATTTACGTTGAGCGCGGCTGCGTCTGATCTGGATGATGAGGCTGAGCAGCCACCGCCAAGTCCGTTTGGAGTCAGTAACTCTTGTGACGATATTTTCTAACGTGTAAAGCCCGGCTCGCCGGGCTTTTTTATATTCGCACTCAAAAGCAAAGACTGGTCACGGTTACCTGAAAATTGCACTGTTCACTGTTCACTGTTCGCTATGCAGCATCAACACAAATAAAAACGCCCGGTTTGTACCGGGCGTGCTTAATTCACACAGGCGTTGCGAACTAGTCGCGCTGGAACGGGTACACCGAACCCAGTTTCAGGATTTGGGTCAGTTCATCCAGTGCGGTACGGGACTCGGTGACCAGCAGCGGGTCGCGCAAATCGTTTTCAGACAGCTCGTCACGATAATTGTTATCCACCCATTTATTCAGGCGGGCAAACTGAGCATCAGAAATCAGCGTGTTAGGGTTCACCGCCGCCAGTTCCTGTTCGGTCAGGGCCACGCGCAGGCGCAGACAGGCTGGCCCGCCGCCATTACGCATACTTTGCTTAACATCAAAATAGTTAACCGACTTAATTGGGGTGCCTTTGTCAACCAGGGCGTCCAGGTAGCTGCTGACTGCGGCATTTTCCTGGCACTCCGTAGGTGCAATGATTGTCATGTCACCGGAAGGCAGGGTAATTATCTGCGTGTTAAACAGGTAGGTTTTCACGGCATCCAGCACCGAAACATCCGAAGTTTTAACTTCAATGAAGTGCAACGGATGATCGCCAAACTTGCTGCGAATTTCAGCCAGCGCTGCCTCAGTGTTGGCGAATGCCTGTTCGTGATAGAACAACACATTCTGGTTACCTACCGCAATAACGTCATTGTGGAACACACCCTGATCGATCACGTCAGGGTTCTGCTGAATATACACCACCTGCTCGTCGCTCAAGCCGTGCAGGCGTGCAATCGCCTGACTGGCTTCCAGTGTCTGACGGGCAGGGTATTTGCGCGGCGCCGGCTTACTGCTGTCGAACGCGTGACGACCATATACAAACAGTTCGAGTCCGGCGTGACCGTAGTCGGTGCACAGACGGGTATGGTTTGCCGCTCCTTCGTCACCGAAGTGCTCATTATCAGGCAGATGTTTATGGTGCGCGAAGTACTTGTCGTTATCAAACGTGGCTTTCAGAATACGGCCGGTTACCGCAGGCTCCAGTGACCGGTGAAACTTGTTGGTCAGATTAGCCGGGGTAAAATGAACACGCCCGTCTGCCGTGTCTGCACTGGGAGATACAGTAGCCGCATTAGCCGTCCACATACTGGATGCCGAGCAACAGGCCAGCATCACCTGGCGGGCCTGTTTCGCCGCCGCTTCCAGTACCGCACCGTCAGAGCCGGTAAAACCTAAGCGACGAAGTGTGGCGAGATCAGGGCGTTCCTGCGGGGCGAGGACGCCTTGTTGCATGCCCATGTCTGACAGCGCCTTCATTTTTGCCAGGCCCTGCTTGGCAGCCTGCTTAGGACTACTGACTGCATTGGCGTTGCTGAGTGAGGCAACATTGCCAAACGACAGCCCTGCATAGTTATGGGTGGGGCCCACCAGACCGTCAAAATTCACTTCGTATTGCTTCATACTTTCCCTCTGTGCTGTGACCGGTAGCATGTGCTACCTTTTCTTGCAGGTACTCAGGAATGAAAAAACAGACTCTACAAGTCCTTGTTTCCTGAGCTAGCCTGATTGAGAATAGCGTCGAATGAGCGGCATTATACGGGTTTTCCCTTGCTTGCCAATCGAGGCGGTTAAATTATAGGCAGAATTGCCGGTGCCGGTGACAGCAAGACCGAATAACTATTAAGAAGATCTTGTTTTCCATTCACTTTGTAGATATATGTTAAAAAAGCACGGGCGCTCAAAGGCCACATCGAGGCGCTCGTATCTCACACAAAACGATGAAGTAAATCGTTTTAAATCAATAGGTTTAGTTCAATTATATGGCAAAATCACTGGTCATAGTCGAGTCGCCAGCCAAAGCGAAAACGATAAATAAATATCTCGGCAAAGATTTTATCGTAAAAAGTTCGGTGGGCCATGTCCGCGATCTCCCGACCAAAGCACTGGGTAAAGTCGAGCCCAAGAAAAGTGCAAAAGAACTGAAAACGCTGAGCGATGAAGAGAAATCAGCGTACTTGCGGCGTCATGAATACAATAAACTGGTAGACCGGATGGGCGTGGATCCTGAGCAGGACTGGAAAGCCCACTATCAGGTGTTGCAAGGCAAAGAAAAAGTTGTCAATGAGCTGAAAAAGCTGGCCAAAGACGCCGACACCATCTATCTCGCAACGGATTTGGACCGCGAAGGGGAGGCGATTGCCTGGCACCTGCAGGAGCTGCTTGGCGGCAAAGGCAAAACGTATCAGCGGGTGGTATTTAACGAAATTACCAAAAATGCCATTCAGGAGGCATTCTCCCATCCCGGCGAGGTGAATACCCACCGGGTCAATGCCCAACAGGCGCGCCGCTTCCTGGATCGGGTGGTGGGCTTCATGGTGTCGCCGTTGCTGTGGAAGAAAATTGCCCGCGGCTTATCGGCCGGGCGGGTGCAGTCGGTAGCCGTGCGCCTGGTAGTAGAGCGTGAGCGTGAAATTAAAGCCTTCGTACCGGAAGAGTTCTGGGATGTGCACGCCGATCTGACTACCGAGCAGAAAAATGCTCTGCGTATGCTGGTGAACAAGCATCAGGGCAAGGCGTTCAAACCCAAAAACAAAGCCGAGACTGACACCGCGCTGAATGCGCTCAAAGGCGCCAGCTATCAGGTGGAAAGCCGGGAGTCAAAGCCTACGCAAAGCCGGCCTTCGGCACCCTTTATTACCTCTACACTGCAGCAGGCCGCCAGCACGCGGCTTGGCTTTGGGGTGAAGAAAACCATGATGATGGCCCAGCGGTTGTATGAGGCTGGGCATATTACCTATATGCGTACTGACTCGACTAACCTGAGCCAGGAAGCGCTCGATAGCTGCCGGGACTACATTAACGACAATTTCGGCGACGCCTATTTGCCCGCGTCACCACTGCGCTATGGCAGCAAAGAGGGCGCCCAGGAAGCGCACGAAGCGATCAGACCTTCTAATGTTGCGATAAAGGCCGATTCCCTCAAAGAAATGGAACGTGACGCACAGCGCTTATACGAGTTGATCTGGCGACAGTTTGTTGCGTGTCAGATGACGCCTGCAAAATATGACGCCACTACCATTAAAGTGGCTGCCGGTGATTACGAGCTAACGGCCAAAGGCCGGGTTTTGAAATTTGACGGCTGGACCCGTGTGCAGCCACAGCTGCGAAAGAAAGGCGACGAAGAGCTGACCCTGCCGGATGTTAAACAGGGCGATGTACTGAACCTGAAAGCACTGGATCCCAAGCAGCACTTCACTAAACCGGTTGCCCGTTACAATGAAGCCTCGCTGGTGAAAGAGCTTGAGAAGCGTGGCATCGGGCGTCCGTCGACCTACGCCAGCATTATTTCAACGATTCAGGATCGCGGTTATGTGCGGCTGGATAACAAGCGCTT